>JAURGP010000019.1 GCA_030833725.1 Candidatus Kapaibacterium sp.
CACGATGTCAGTGAGCAATGCCGGCGGCGTCACCTTCTATCGCAACGACGCGAAGCTCCCCATATTCGGCAGGTCAGGTCAAACTGTACGGGAAGTGGTGATCACGCGCACGGATACACGTAGTTCGAATCAACCTGTCAACGAGCAACCGGCGCAGATCCAGCAACCCGTCCAACAGCCGGTCTCGCAGCCACGTCCGCAATCGCAACCCGAACCCAGGCCACAACCGAAGCCGCGCCCGAAGCCTCAAGCCAAGCCACGTCAACAGAACAAGAAACCACCGGTTCCCATCATTGCTCCGGCGCCGATTCAACGTCCGGACCTACGTCCATCCCAAGACAATAACTAGCGATATCTCACTACGGCTCACTACTGCTGCAGTTGAAGGCTCGCGATGTCATGCAGGCGCACAACGCCCACGCATGTGGCTCCTTCGACAACAGGAACTGCGGAGATTTGCCGAGAGCCCCCTTCCATCACCTGCAGAACAGCGTGCAGCGTATCGCTGGGTGACACCGTCACAGGATGGACCGTCATGACTTCTGTCACAAGGGTTGTGCGCAAATCGTCGTGCTCAAGAACAAATCGCCGTACGTCACCATCCGTGACCACACCACGCAACTGTTGTTGGTCATCGCAGACGCACACAATACCTAGTGGCTTCACTGTGAGTTGCACCAGAACGTCGTGGAGTGTCGCCTCTGGGTGAACCGAAGGCAGATCTGTACCCGTATGCATCACTTGACTCGCCGTTCGCAGGAGCAAAGAACCGATAGCGCCGTCCGGATGAGACTGCATCAGGCGCTGGGATGCACCTCCGTGGAGCTCAATGGCACAAATGCTGAGCACGTCGGCCATCACCAGGGCAGATGTTGTTGAAGCCGTTGGAAGAACGTTGTCGCTATCTAGTTCCATCGTGATGTGGGCCGTGAGAGCCATGTCGGCCCGGACAGCCAACGTACTCTGTGCTCTGGACGTGATCGCGATCACGCGCACACCATGGTGCTGGGCAAGGGCCACCAACTTCAAGATCTCTGGCGTTTCACCACTCTTGGAGAATACCACCAAAACGTTACCAGGCTCTACCATGCCAATGTCGCCATGAAGGGCTTCTACTGGATGCAGAAACTGAGCCGGCATGCGCACACTCAGGAGCGTTGCTGCCATCTTCCGCGCAATGAAGCCTGACTTCCCCAGCCCGGTGGTAATCGTACGACTCGCTACTGCAATCAATGCAGCAGCTTGGTCAAAGGTACTATCTAGTGCCGCTGAAGACAGCGAAAGTGCCTCAATCTGTCGATCGTAGGCTTGTTGGGCACGGGTGCGTAGTTCAGAGCTCATCAGACAAAGTTCACCATGGTCGAGTACAGATGCAACAAGCCCCCTGCACCGTGAAGCACAGGGGGCTGTTGATGTCGGCAGACTGATGTCGGCGGTAGATTACCGCACGATCGTCATGTTCTTCGAGACCACTACATCACCAGCGGTGAGCTTGTAGATGTAGGTACCCGATGCTACTTCATAACCTGCAGCATCGCGACCGTTCCACTCGATAGCGTAGTCGCCATTCTGACCTGGTACGTAGTTGTCGTACAGCGTGTTTACCAGGTTACCCATCACGTCGTAGACCTCAAGCTTCACATCCGAGGCGAATGGCACACGGAAGGTGAAGGTGGTCTTCTCCGATGCAGGGTTCGGATAGTTGTCGCGCAGTGCGATGGCGTTGTTGTCGCTGAATTCAACGTTGACAACGTTCGAGAAGCTCTCAGCACCGTCGAAGTCAACCTGACGCAGACGATACTGATACGTGGTGCCGGAAGCTACGTCGTTGTCGAAGAACTTGTAGTTCTGCGTCTCCGTCGTATTACCTACACCAGCAACGAAGCCAATGTTCGCCCAAGGAGCATTCTCAACCGATCCCGAGTTATCAACGCAGTTCAGGCCGGTCTTGCCAGAGACAAGGTCCGTTGTTTCCTTCAGAGCGCGACGCTCGATGTTGAATCCTTGGTTATTCTTCTCCGAAGCTGTCTCCCAGAAGAGATCCACACCTGCCGTACGAGCCTTGGCATCGAAGTAGGTGAGTTCGACTGGAACCACGCAATCAACGTAGACTGGTGGGTTGGCAAACGAACGCTCGCCGAAGAATGGACGGAGCAGCGGAATCCACGTACCACGGGTGAACGTCGAGTAACCAAGGCTGGTACCCCACGAGCTCAGGTGAGCGTAACCTGGATTACCTACTGTTGGCATGAACGGTACCCAGTCGCCCGAGAAACGTGTGAGTTCGTAGGCAAAGCGGTTATCGTTCAACAGTGCACCAGAGCGAACACGAACACGGAAGTTCTTGTCGACCATCAGGGTACGGTTACCGATACCTGGAACCGGGATGTCGTTCGTCAGCGTGGTGACCATCGCCATCCGCGTTGCCGAAGCGCCCAGTTCGTAACCCTCCGTACCAAGCTGTGCAACCGATGCCCAGTACTCACCTGGAGCAAGAACAACAGGCTGCTCGAGCAGATACGTCACGTACTTACCGAACTGTGGCTCCGAGGAGTTGTCCAGCTCGTCCTCACCACGACGCTTGATGATCGTGGAGTTTGCAACGCGCTGTGTACCTGGCAGACCACCAGCATCTGGATACAACGAGAACGAGATGTTCAGGATGTCCTGGTTCAGTTCGCCCCAGAATGCCTGGTATCCGGCTACCGTGTCCTGTGTGTAGAGCGTAAAGCGCATCGAGATTTGGCCCGAAGCGTTACCGGCGTCGGCTCCATAGTTCGCTGCTGCTGGCATGGTGGCTGTTGGCGATGCACCACCGTAGGAGAAACCGCCATGGTTCAGACCCTTACCCGAGATACCGGAGAAGGCCAGTTTCGGAACATCGTTCACTGGACGGTTTGGCTGCAGTTCGTATGCGAATGCATCACCGTAGGCGATCTCGAAGTTCGTAAATGTGGAGTCGTTCAGCGTGTCCAGGTCATTGCCTGGGAAGAAGATACGACCCGTGACCTTGTAGCGACCTGGCGTCGTCTGACGGAAGTTCGCGTCAGGGAATGGCAGGATCACCTCACGGTTACCAGCCAGATATGGAACGGTAATCGTACGGCAGTAGATCTGACGCGATTCATCACCTGCTGGCTTGATCTGCAGACGAACCGAGAACGATGGTGCTGGGATGTCGGTGTTGTTCGACAGCTTCACACGGATCGGAACGCGGGTTACCTGCGATGCTGGCGCCAGCGTGTATGGCCAAATCAGGTTGATGTTCGAGAACTCAACGTCCGTGACTTCCTCTGGGAAGAGGATCTTCACGTTGTCAATGAAGAAGTTGTCTTCATCGTCGGCTGGCTGTGGTGGGTTCGAGTTACGAACACACTGAGCACTCAAACGGAAACGGAAGCTACGCGCACCTTCAGCTGGCCAGTTCGAGATCGTGTCCGGCATAGGAATCGTGATCTTGTAGAACTCGAAATCCTTACCATCGTCGAAGTTGTCCTCGCGGTAGCCACCAGTTGGTGGAGCAAACGACGTGATCAGCTGTTGGTTACGGTCGGTAAGTGAGAAACCGCGCGCCGAACCAGCACCACCCCAGATCTGATATGGCTGAACGTAGGAATTACCCAAGTTCTGGTAGTCGAGCTTCCAGTCCTTCAGGTTGATGATGTTATTGATTCCATCATTGCTTGGCTGAGCATACTCAACAAACAGGCGGTCAGGCATCAGGATTGCGCCACCGCGGTTCACGGCAATCTCTGGACCGAGCAGTCGGTTATCCGAGTAGCCACGGTCGATGTTCGCCAGAACGCCGGATCGTTGGTAGGAGATCGACATTACCGGACGCTTCTTGCCCAACAAATTGATTGGGAACGAACGAAGTTGGTCGCCACCGTACTGACCTGGGTTTGGAATCTCCAAACCAGCCAGGTCGACGCGGTTCATCCGGATCACCGGCGAAGCAATCGTGAAGATTGGCGAGTTAGCAGCCGAAACCGCTCCACGTGGTGGTGGAGGGTTGTGCGTGTTTTGATCACCGTCAACAACGTCGGACTCAATGTTTACCCACTTCAGCACCGATGGCATCGAAGCGCCACCAACCACGTGGTATTCATTCACATCGTCGTTGAAGCTCGTGAGGCGACGCATGGCAAACAAGCGCACACCCGTCGTGTCGTCGAATGGCCATTCGTCTCCGAGGAGAACGTTGTTCGAGTCGCGTGGTTCAGCCACAACGCTGGTGAACAGACGGCCAATCTGGTCGTCGATGAATGGGTTTGGCTCGAATGGAGGGAACGTTACGCGAACAAACTCGTATGGCTTTACAAAGTGACGGTTCGTGTACGTCTGGGCCACACCGTTGATGTCCGTGAGAACCACGCCCGACAGCAGGGTGTCGGACAGAGCGCTGTTATTGACGGACTTCGACGTGTTGTACACGATCTTGTTCGTAGCCTCGTTTTGGATGCGGAACCGCACCTTGAAGTTCAGACCCTGCTGCGTGTAGTTCACGCCCTGTGGGCCTTGAATGTCGTTAGTGAGGTTCTGCACGATAGCTACCGGCTGGATAGAACCCAGGCGCGTTTCACCGGCGAGGATCTCGTAGTTATTCGCACGATCTGAGGGAACCACCACCGAGAAGTCCAGCGGAAGGTTGTCGTTCAGTGGGTGCGTGCGGTAGAACACGTTGATTACACGCAACATGTTCTTCCACTGCTTGAACTTGATTGCAAGGAAGTCCTTTGGCGTCGTCAGGTCGTCGTTCTTCTTAGACGTTGCACGCAGGCTACCACCGTTATCCATGTTGTACAGATACTCGGTGTACTGCGTGTACTTCGGTGCACTGTAGTCCAACGTTGTCCGTGCCGGCATGGTGGCTGGGAAGCCAGCCCAATTCAGGCGACGGGATGGACCGGTAACGCCTACCGTCGAGTTACACCGCATCCATACCGTGGCAGCGTGTGGCTGCTGGGCGCTGCGTGGGGCAATACCGGAGAATCGCTCATACTGCACAACAACAGAGCTGTCGAAGCGATTCAACGAGATCTGCATGCTGAAGCGGTAGTGCTCCTGCGTGGTGCCCGGGCGGTTGTTTGCGGCGAAGGTCACGTTGTGCGTAACCCCACCAACGCGCGCCGTTTTACCACGGATTGGCGTCAAGTTGACGTAGTAGATAATGAGCTTGTCGTTTGCTGGCGAACGCTTGTAGTACACACGAGCGAAGTCGTCGGCCTGAGCATCTTCGGAGTTGTATACCGAGACTTGCATGTCGTCCCAAGCAGCTGCAATCAGAGCTGGCTGAACCGATGACGGCCATACGCCCTGCAGGGCACCCTGGTCGAGCGTGCGGTTGTCGCGCGTGCGAATACCGGCCGTGCCATTGCTTGGATTGTTACCGCAGGCAATGAACTGATACCCGTAGTTATCAGCCGTGTTGTCCGTCATTCCGTTCCCGGAACGCGAGCGGTAGTCGTCCGATGCCGGATCGTAGGCTGTGAACACACCTGGTTCAACTTCTACCAACGACTTCTGGATCGGAAAGCCGAATTCGTCGTACTCGTAGAAGTATCGACGGTTCGACAGCGCAATCAGACCGTTTGTCGACACGTAAAAAGAGTCGTACCGAATACCGTTGAAGTAGAACGGGAAGCCGATGGAGATCGGACCCGCGAAGGCATCGTCGGTGGAGTCCTGGCTGTTACCAGGGTTCCGGAAGTAAGCATGGCCACCGAAGTTGTTCTGCGTCGGATCAGTCCAGTAGCTCGCTGGGAACTGATTGGCACCCGATACAATCCTGCGCCACGTAGCCGGCTCGGTAAGGGTGTCAACGAACTGCGACGGATCGGGCCGCCAGAAGTTGGCAGCGTCGTCGTCGGAGTCAACAAAGTAGTAGCCAGTGGAGATGGCTGGTGCCGTACGTGCGTTCACGCCGCCCAGGACGAAAGGAAGAGGATAGGACGCGGGATTCTTGAGTCCGCTCTTCCGCTGAACTTCCTCTCCATCCTTACCACCTGCAGCCATTGCTATGCCCGAACCGAGCAAGCTGCAGATGAGGGCAAGAAGTAGGAATCTTCTGCTCATGTATACCTCTGAATGATTCAGTGAATAAACCGTGTGATCAAGATTTCGAATCGTCCTAACGTACGCCGAACCACCCTTGGGGCCAAAGTCAAGGGGGTTATGGAGGCGTAAAATGACCAATTCATGCCACATAGTCAAGTGGAAACTTCTGCACAGTCCGTAATTCTGTTGATAATTCGCGAACCGTTCGCCTACGGTAGGTCGCCACGCGATAATGCTTCGGCTAGCTCAGACACCGTTCGGGCTACGAAGGGGGCTTCGATCTCCTTTGCCCGTTGCTGGAGCACTTCGGGAGTATCCCCCGATCGTAGCGGAACCGTCTGGACTGCAATGACAGCCCCGTCATCATAGTGCTCGGTGACCCAGTGGATGGTGATTGCCGTCTCCGTTCGACCAGATTCCAACACTGCTCGGTGAACGTGCAGCCCATACATCCCCTTCCCCCCGAACTCCGGCAGCGGACCTGGATGAGTGTTGATCACCCGTCCGTCTATAGCCAAGATCACTGTAGCTGGCAACAAACGCGTAAACCCGGCCAGAACGAGTAGATCGATCTTCCTGGCGCGAAGGAGGTGAATCAGCTGTGACGAGAATTCTTCGGACGCACCAGCATTGTATGTCACCACCGAACAGTCGATCCCAAACTCACGTCCGATGCCTGGGAAGCCCGACGTTTCGGTCGTTGTCACCAGGAGCTCTACGCGGAAGTCCCTCGTGCTCTGGGCGTGCATCACCACCGCGCGAGCAATCGTTCCCTGTCCGGAACCTAGAAGTGCAACACGAATCATCCTGCAAAGATCGCTCGGAGTGTGATGATACCAGGAACAACTGTGGAACTCTGGCGTGGAACTCTGGCGTGGAACTCTGGCAGCAAGAACTGAGTTTTAGGCAGGTCAGAACATCATCATTCGTCTACAAGGGTCCATCATGTACACGACTGCACGCGTGTCCGTCCTACTTGCACTCATTTCGTTGTTCACCATCGTATCTGCTTCCGCACAGCAGACAGGCACCATAACGGGAACGGTGATTGATGCCGTGACGCAAAGCCCCGTCATCGGTGCTACCGTCGTGGTGGTTGGCACGAAAAAAGGTGCCATCACCACCACCTTAGGTCGGTTCACGATCTCCGAGGTAGAGTCTGGCATTCGCGTCCTGCGTGTGACCGCCATCGGCTTCGAACCATCGGAGGTGAACGACGTTGTGGTCAGCCCGGGCAAACCTGCTACCGTTACCGTGCGACTAACGCAAACCGCCCTAGACCTGGAAGGTGCCGTTGTCATGGCAGACGCCTTTCGCACAGACGTACAGACCGTAACGTCGACGAATCTCCTTAGCTCAGAAGAGGTGCGACGTGCTCCCGGAGTGCAGGAGGATGTCGTGCGCGCCATTGCCTTGCTCCCGGGCGTAGCCGTTACAGCAGCCGGACGCAACGATCTGGCCGTGCGTGGTGGAGCCCCCTTCGAGAATCTCTTCCTCGTCGACAACATCGAGGTTCCCAACATCAATCACTTTGGCAGTCAGGGTTCAACGGGCGGGCCGCTGTCGCTAATCAACGTGGACCTCGTGGAGGATGTGTCACTTTCGACGGGTGGTTTCGGTCCGAAGTTCGGCGATAAGCTGTCGTCGGTGACCACGCTGAACCTGCGCCGAGGCAACCAGGAGCGCGTCTCCGGCGAATTGAATCTGAGTACCACGGGCTTTAGTGCCATTGCCGAGGGACCTCTCGGGGAACGTGGTTCGTTCTTCGTTGCGGCTCGTCGCAGCTACCTGGATCTGATCTTCGGATTGGCGGGCTTCGGCTTCATTCCGGAGTATTGGGACTTCTCAGCAAAGGTGGCCTACGACCTCGACGATCGAAACGCACTATCCTTCGTTGCCATTGGTGCACTCGACAAGGTGCGGTTCAACAACGACGAGGAGAATCTGTTCGACAATAGTCGTGTGACAGCTCCCTCGCAGAACCAGTACTTTTCGGGACTCACATGGCGCCGCCTCTTTGACCAGGGCTTTATGAACGTCACGCTCGGACGCACCTTCTCGGTGTTCAACACCATCCAGCAAGACACTACTGGCACGCCGATTTTCCAGGCGAACTCTGGTGAAGGCGAGAACTCGCTTCGTGTGGACGCCGTGTGGCTACCACAATCGGACATCGAGCTCTCCGCTGGTGCCATTGGCAAGTATGCCAGCACGCTCGACTTCGACGTAACGCTACCTGGGTACGCCCGCTTGGACGCCCAGGGCCGTCCAGCCCCGTTGCGTGTGGACACCTCGTTTACGGCACTGAAGTACGGCATCTATGCTCAAGCAGCGTGGCAGGTTTCTCCCCTCTTCCGCGTGAGCGTTGGCGGCCGCATCGACGGCTTTACGTTCCTCGAAGAGAACCTCGTGGCCTCGCCGCGCTTGTCGCTGACCTACACCATGACGGACGACATGACGCTATCGGTGAGTGGTGGTAGGTACTACCAGGCACCGCAGTACATCTGGTTGATCGGCGATCCCCAAAATGCATCAACCTTGAAGCCGCTGCGAGCAGACCAGGCCGTGCTGAGCTGGCAGTGGGTGCCTCGCACGGATTTGAAAGTCCAAGTGGAAACCTACTACAAGGCGTATGGAGAGTATCCCGTGCGGCTTTTCCGCCCGCAAGCAGTGCTGGCACCTGCGGGATTCGACGACATCACACGCGATATTCCCTTTGGCTTAGAGCCCCTTGCAAACACTGGAACGGGCACGGCCTACGGTGTGGAACTCTTCATCCAGAAGAAGTTGAGTACAGATATTCCTCTCTACGGCCTGGTGTCGATCAGCCTGAATCGAACGGAGTTCATCGCCAGCGACTCGGTGCGTCGCGTGGGCGCCTTCGACACTCCTCTGATCGCGACGATTGCACTTGGTTGGCGCCCGGATGACGTCTGGGAAGTCAGCGGCAAGGTACGGGCCTCGGATGGTTTGCCCACGACGCCCTTCATTACCACGGCAGAGCGCGCCACTGAAACAGGCTTCCCCATTGGCAGCCTAGACTTCGATCGGTACAACCAAGGTGAGCGTCTCCCATTCTTCTACGCCCTGGACCTGCGCGTAGATAAGCGCTGGTTCTTCAGCGGATGGCAGCTCATCACCTACATCGACGTGCAAAACGTGACGGGCCGACAGAACGTCTCCGGCATCCAGTTCGACCCTCGCATCGGAGAAGCTGTGCAGAATACCAGTCTTGGCGTCTTGCCGTCGATCGGGATCAACGTAGAGTTCTAAGCGTTCTTCGCGTTGTATTAGACCGTCAGCACCGGTGCAAGCCACCGCTCGGCTTCAGCAACTGTGATCCCCTTGCGTTGCGCATAGTCTACGAGCTGATCACGGCCGATACGCGTAATGGCAAAGTAGCGTGCCTCTGGATGTCCCAGATACCAGCCGCTTACACTGGCAGCGGGAAGCATAGCGTAGGATTCCGTCAGCGACACACCACACGACGCCGGTGCGTCCAGCAACCGAAACAGTGTGTCCTTCTCCGTGTGATCCGGACAGGCCGGATAGCCAGGAGCCGGTCGAATTCCGGCGTAGGCCTCATCGATGAGTTCGTCGTTCGAGAGATGCTCATTGGCGCTGTAACCCCAGATCTGCGTACGCACCTCTCTGTGGAGCCACTCTGCGGCGGCCTCTGCAAGCCGATCAGCAACAGCTTTGACGAGGATGGCCGAGTAATCATCATGCGCCTCTTCGAACGCTCGTACGTAGTTGTCCACGCCGCCCGTCACACCAACGATAAACGCACCGATGTGATCCCTACTCGTATCGGACGAGGCCACAAAGTCCGCAAGACAGTAGTACGGCTGCCCTGGTGCCTTTGAACCCTGTTGACGCAGAAAGTGTAAGCGCTCGCCTGAGCCCAGCACCACATCGTCACCATCACGGTGGGCCTGGAACATGCGGCACACTCCCTGTACGCGGATGCTGGCATCGGCCTGCATACGATCGAGAAGCTCTTGGGCATCGCCATACAATGACGTTGCCTCTTGCCCGACAACTGGATCAGTGAGAATCTCGGGATAGCGCCCACGCAACTCCCACGAGAGGAAGAAGGGTGTCCAGTCGATGAAGGGCCGCAGGGCAGCTACAGGGATGTGATCGAACGTGTGGCGCTCCAGCGACGCTGGGGCCGGTGGTATCATGGTTGCATCCAGCGTAGGGGCGAGCGCACGGGCCTCGGCCAATGGCACAACGTTTTTCTGAGATTGTCGCTGTTCATAGGCCGTACGTGTAGCAGCATGTTCGTCCTTGACGCGCGCCGTTGCCGTTGCCCGGCGATCTGCTTCGATGAGTTCCCCCACAACGGGAACAGCTCGCGATGCGTCCAGCACGTGGATCACAGCATGATCGTAGACAGGGTCGATCTTCACGGCTGTGTGCGTCCTGGACGTAGTAGCACCGCCGATCAACAGTGGAGTAGACATTCCACGCCGCTGCATCTGGCGCGCAACATGGACCATCTCATCCAGCGAAGGCGTGATGAGGCCGGACAAGCCAATCACATCGGCACCCTCATCTATGGCTGCTTGCAGGATCGTATCCGCCGGAACCATCACGCCGAGATCAATAACGCGATAGTTGTTACACCCAAGCACCACTCCAACAATGTTTTTGCCGATGTCGTGTACATCACCCTTTACTGTGGCTAGAATCACCGTACCAGCATGGGAAGGAACATCACCTTCGGCCTGCTGCTCCATGAAGGGCGTGAGATAGGCCACGGCACGCTTCATGACCCGTGCACTCTTGACCACCTGTGGAAGGAACATCTTCCCTTCTCCAAACAGATCACCAACCACGTTCATGCCATCCATAAGCGGACCCTCGATCACGGCGAGAGCCGACCCCAACGTGGCAAGAGCCTCAGCGGCGTCATCGTCAATGTAGTCGGTGAGCCCCTTGACCAGCGCATGTTCAAGGCGTTGCGCGATCGGGAGTGTACGCCACGTCACATCCGCGACCGTCTCCAGTGAACCTCCCTTGACGGTCTCTGCCAACGCGATCAAACGCTCAGTAGCGTCGGGTCGTCGGCACAGCAACACGTCCTCGACGTGCACGAGTAGATCCTCTGGGATCTCCTTGTACACGTCAATCTGCCCGGCGTTCACGATGCCCATGTCCAGGCCAGCCTGAATCGCATGGTAGAGGAAGGCTGTGTGCATAGCCCGACGCACGGGCTCGTTGCCGCGAAACGAGAACGAGATGTTGCTCACCCCACCGCTTACCGCCGCATGGGGCAGGGTCTGCTTAATCCACCGGATTGTTTCGAGAAAGTCCAGCGCATAGCGGTTGTGTTCCTCAATGCCGGTCGCCACGGTCAGGATGTTCGGATCCAGAATGATGTCTGTGGCAGGAAAACCAATGGCATTCACCAGCAGATGGTAGGCACGCTCAAGAATCTGCTTGCGACGCTCAACTGTATCGGCCTGCCCCACTTCGTCGAAGGCCATCACGACAACGGCCGCGCCGTAATCCCGGCAGAGCTGCGCACGTTTCAGGAACTCATCCTCGCCATCCTTGAGCGACACTGAGTTCACGATGCCCTTCCCCTGCACGCACTGCAGGCCGGCTTCGAGGACGGTCCACTTCGACGAATCGATCATGATGGGTACCCGGGCAATGTCGGGCTCGGCGGCCAGCAAGTTCAGGAACCTCTGCATTGCCTGTTCGGAGTCCAGCAGACCTTCGTCCATGTTGACGTCGATGATCTGCGCCCCATTCTCCACCTGTTGACGAGCAATGTCGACGGCCTCTTCGTAGGCGCCGGCTGCAATCAGCTTGGCAAACTTTCGCGAGCCCGTCACATTCGTGCGCTCACCGATGTTGACGAAGTTGGTGTGCTCGGTGATCTCCAATCGCTCCAGCCCTGCAAGTCGAAGGTAGGGGGCTCGAGATACCGGTACGCGGGGTTGTTTGTTGCGAACGGCCTCGGCCATGGCCTGGATGTGCTCTGGCGTTGTACCACAGCATCCGCCCAGGATATTGAGGAAGCCCTCCTGAGCAAAGGCTGCCGCTTGCTCGGCCATCCAAGCCGGCGACTCGTCATATCCACCCATGGCGTTTGGCAAGCCAGCATTTGGATACAGCGAGACGAATGTTGGCGATAGTGTACTGAGCTCCTCGATATAGGGGCGCATCATTGCCGATCCGAGCGCACAGTTCAACCCCACCGAGAGGAGATTGCGGGTGTGTAGAATCGATTCGAGGAAGGCTCCGGCTGTTTGGCCTGAGAGTGTCCGGCCGGATTGGTCTACAATCGTACCACTCAGCATCACCGGCACGGTACAACCAGTGCGATCGCAGATTTCTGCGTAGGCCTTGATCGCTGCCTTAGCATTGAGCGTGTCGAAGATCGTTTCGATCAGCAGGAGATCAATGCCTCCGTCGATGAGTGCCTCGATCTGTTCCCGATAGGCCTCCTTCAGTGCCGTAAAGGTGACGGACCGATAGCCGGGATCATTCACATCCGGCGAGAGAGATAGCGTAACGTTCGTTGGTCCCACGGCACCGGCAACGAACATCTCACGGTCTGGCTGCGATGCTCGCACACGATCGGCCGCCTCTCGCGCCAGTCGCACGGCTTCAAGATTCAACTCACGCACGAGGGACTCGCACTGATAGTCGGCCTGTGCAATGCGTGTGCTCGAGAAGGTATTCGTTTCAACGATGTCCGAGCCGGCACGAAAGTAGGCCTCGTGAATCGACCGGATCACATCGGGCTGTGTAAGGACAAGCAAGTCGTTATTGCCCTGCAACGGCACTGGATGATCGCGAAAGCGCTCACCGCGGAAGTCTTCTTCCGTTAGGCGATGGCGCTGAATCATGGTACCCATGGCACCGTCAAGCAGCAGAATCCGTTCAGCCAGGGCCGTGCGTACAGCGTGCGACATTGTTCCTTGAACTACAGGTGGTGGACTGCGCAAAACTACCGATCCGTCAGGCACGTGATGGCATGCACGTCTACGGAGGTGGACTCGATTGTGTAGGTTGCCCGCCACTGTCGAATCGCGATCTCGTACACGGTATCGGAGATCTGCCGGATTCTCCGATAGGGATGGGGCCAGGGGTCGTGTTCAAGTACACGTATGATGTGCTGAACGATGTCCTGTGGCACGTGATCGCTACTCCCTGTTGGTATTGCCACGGTGTAGGAGGTTGTCGGGAGATCATCCAGCCATCCAGCTCGACTCTCCGGAAAGGCATCGGCATACGCCACGTAGGGCTTCAGATCCAGTACCGGCGTTTGATCCAGTAGATCAATCGAAGCCACCTCCACGAACCGACCGTGCACACGCTGCACGGTGCAGGCCGTTAATGAGATCGGATTGGGTCGGTGTGGCGAGCGGGTGGCAAACACTCCGCGTTTTTGTCGGCCGCGAGGCACTAGCACGCGAGGTTTCCACGTTGTGGCTCGGTGGAACCAGCCAAGGACCCAGATGCGGTCGAAGCCCTCGATGTCAGCCAAGGCCTGTTCATAGTTCCGTCCAGCGAACAACTCAATGGTAGCGAGGGCATGACGGTCGTCAGCGTCAGGTTGTCGCGGAGCATCATACTTGGCCTGATACGGTGAATGCACCACGCCAATGGGTTCAATGCTCAGCATTACCAGGCCGTTCCGATCTGCAGAGACAGCTTCACACCACCAAAGTTGGTGATCGGCAACCCTTGAATACTCTCTAGCCCCGGTTCGCCGTAGGGAATGGTGTAGTAACGGATCATCACGCCCAATACCGATCCATCGGCAGGATTACCAATGTTGGCTCCAACGGCTACCATCGCCCCCATGCGCCAGTGCGTGACAGCATAGCCGAAGGATTCAAAGTACTCGTAGTACCGTAAGCCCACCGCCGGATCCTGCCGGAGATACGGCGTTTGCAGAATCAGTGTGGGCGCAACACCAGCCGCCACAAAGGGCTGGAAGGACTCCTGCAACGTACCGCTGAACAACCGGTACTGCGCGCCCACAACCACAGGGAGCATGAACAGGCGATTCACCTTGTTCGCTACCACCGGAATGGGACCGAGCCAGGCATTCTCGAATTCATCGGAGTTCCTTCTAGGCGAGAAGGCGAGGTTGGCCAAGAGCGTCAGGTCACCAACCAATCGGCGTTGATACGAGACCCCAAAGCCCCATCCCGAACCAGAGAACAGGATATCGAGGGCCAGAATGTTGCGCTTCTGTATCTCGCCCTCTTCAACAAGGAGTGGCCTCGCTGGTTGAAAGATCACCATCGTGTCGGCTTCTGGTGGCTCCTGACCCGTAACCTGGGCATCAGCGCTCACCGGCAGGATCAGCAACACTGCTGTGACCGCCAGTGAAGACAGGTACCTACCGAGGAATCGAAGTGGAAGTGAGTGGAGCACGGTTTTCATGGATTGATGAAGACGCGGAACGACAAAGTTACGTGAGATGGGTGTGGATAACTTGTTCTCGTGTCATCAATGCGTAAATTCGGGTCTCTATGGAGCTTACCGAGTTTCTTGGCCTCGTACAACTAATGTTTCCGCCATCCGTGGCGATGCAGGGCGACCCCATCGGCCTGCATGTGGATTCGGTACGCAGCACTGCCAACAGGGTGCTGGTCGCCATGGAACTCACGGACGACGTCCTCGATGAAGCTGTTCAGGATGCCAGCGACACGATTGTAGTGTTTCATCCGCTAGTGTACCGTCCCCTTTCCATGATTCATCGTGGTGATCGCACGGGACGGCTGGTAGCGAACCTGATCCGGCATGACATCGCACTCGTGGTGGTGCACACCTCCTTCGACTCCTATCCCCACGGAACGAATGCTCTCCTGGCCCAACGTCTCGGGCTACATCACCACCGGCCGCTGGTTCCGGACCAGCGTGATGGGTTTGGTATGGGGCTTCTGGTACAGCTGCCATCGCCTATTCCATTTGCCGAGCTGATCGAACGTGTGCATTCCACCTGTGGCTCGCCTGTTCGCTATTGTCCTGCACCAACGGATCAGGTGGAACGCATCGCGATCGTGGGCGGAAGCGGGATGTCGTTCTATCCAGCTGCGATAGATGCTCAGGCGGATGTTCTCATCACTGCCGACATCCGCTACCATGACTTTCATGCTGCCACGGGCCGTATCGGGTTGATCGATCCTGGGCACTATGAGATGGAGCAGTTTGTCGCTGAGGGCATTGTCGCGGCTCTGCGCCCGCATGTTCCCGCATCAGTAACACTTTCTTGCAGCACGGTTGTCACCAACCCGGTGCACTACAATGTGCGCCCCCTTCCCACCGATTCTTATTCACATCACTAGGATCCGTTTATGACCGAACAGATTATGCTTCTTGCCAAGCTTGCTGCCGTGGATCGACGACTCGACGAACTCCATGACGAACTTGGCGATCTGCCTCGTGAGGTGAAAAAGCTTGAGGCGAACGTGCGTGACAAAGCCATGGCCGTGGAAGCCACGGAGGCGAAGTTGTCCGAGATTCGCCACCTGCGTGGGAATGCCGGCGTGTCGAAGGCAGAGATCGGCGATAAAGAAGCCAAGCTCACGGAACAACAGTTCCAGGTGAAGAACAATCGTGAGTTCGATGCGATCACAAAGGAACTCGAACACCTCAAAGACGAGCGCGCTTCCCTCGAAGAGCGGCTGCGCACATCGTCCGTGACCGAGGAAAACCTGAGTGCCACGCTGGAGGCTCAGCAAACAGAGCTTGCCGAGGCTCGCGAAGTGCTCACAGCCAAGGAAGCCGAGCTATCGGAACTCACTGGTGAGCACAACGTAGAGTTGAAGAAATTCATCGAAGCACGGTTGCGCATCATCGCCGAACTCAACGACGCTCTCGAAGCTGAGTACGAACGTATTCGCACGTTTCATCGTGAGGCGGCAGTGGCTATTCGTCGGGGCTCGTGCAGTGGTTGCTATTCGGCGATTCCGTCACAGCGGATCGTGGAGATGAATCACAGCGGCGACAAGCTTCATACTTGCGAGAATTGCGGTCGGGTGCTGATCTCCGAAAAACTGGCAGATAGTGTCGAAGAACTTGTCGAAGATGATCAACTGTAGTTTCTGAATCGTAGACGACCATGTTCTATAGCGTGGGGGATGCCGGGCAGTCGCGTCAGCCATGAGCTGATGAGGAAAGTCCGAACTCCACAGGACAGTACGCTTCCTAACGGGAAGGCGATGACGCCGGCAACGGTGAAGTCGACGGAAAGTGCAACAGAAAGATACCGCCGTGCTTGCGCGGTAAGGGTGAAATGGTGGGGTAAGAGCCCACCAGCAACTGGGCGACCAGTTGGCTCGGCAAACCCCGTGCGGAGCAAGATCAAGTAAGGGGTAGGAGCATTCGTGCTGACAGTGGTCCGCTGTCCTCGCAAGAGCCTGCCTCGGGTAGATCGCTTGAGGCTACTGGCAACAGTGGTCCCAGATAAATGACTGCCTCCTTCGTTTCGGCGAAGAAGACAGAATTCGGCTTACAGGCATCTTCCCTGCTATAGACCGGTTTGAACACCACATGAAAGGAAGCTCGATGAAACGACTTCTTGTCACCACCCTAATCCTGTGCGGATTGATGGTTGTTGTGCCGCACGAGGCAACAGCACAAACCCGCCTCGTCGTTCTCCCGTTTCGGAATACGGATGGGTTGATCGACTACAACCTCTGGCAGTACGAGCTGGCCGATTCGCTGCGGACGATGCTCGTAGAGATGGATCCCAACGAGCAGTACTACCATATCGTCGATCCTGACTCCGTGGAGATGGCAATTGCCGAGTTCAACCTCGACCCTACGAATGCCCAGTACGAGAGTGATGTGTGGCGTGCCGTTGAGTTGGTCCAAGCTGGCAAGGTCATTCAGGGCAATTTCTTCCTCCAGGGCGAGCGTGTCCTGATCAATGCCTACATCTACACGGTCGAGTATAAAATGGCCGATCAGCAACATCTTGCAAAGGATATCGTCCGGTCGCCCACAACGTACTTGTCGGCCGTCAAGTTGATTGCCAAGAAACTCTTTCCCGGACTACAACAGTAACGACTACAACAGCAACGTATGAAGACCGAGCATTCACAGCCCGACACGGCATCTGCTCTCCCCAATGGACGTCGTCCAGAGTGGCTCAAGGTACGAGCTCCGGGGGGTGAAGAGTTTGCGCGCCTAAAAACCATGATGCGTTCCAAGGCCTTGCACACGGTGTGCGAAGAGGCACGCTGTCCGAATATCTCGGAGTGTTGGGACGCGGGCACGGCAACGTTCATGATCCATGGTGATACGTGTACACGATCCTGCGGGTTCTGCGCCGTGAAGACTGGCCGACCGCTCCCGGTGGATCTCGACGAACCACGTCGCGTGGCCGAGGCCGTAAAGGCTATGAATCTCACGCATGCCGTGATCACATCGGTCAACAGAGACGAACTTGCCGATGGTGGGTCGATGATCTGGGCAGAGACAATCCGCGCCGTGCGCGAGGCTTCGCCCTCGACCTCCATCGAAGTACTGATTCCTGACTTCAAGGGTAACGCCGCAAACCTTCAACGCGTGATCGATGCACAACCAGACATCCTGAACCACAACACGGAAACAGTACCGCGCCTGTACCGACGTGTCCGGCCCCAGGGACGATATCAATGGACGCTCGACGTTCTGCAGGAAAGCAAACGCCAAGGAATGCGCACGAAGACTGGCGTGATGCTTGGACTTGGAGAACAGCCGGATGAGGTGTTCAGTGTCATGCAGGACCTACGCGCCGTTGGTGTAGACATTCTCACGTTAGGCCAGTACCTGCAGCCAACGAAGAATCATCTACCGGTGGATCGCTTCGTGCATCCCGATGAGTTTAAGCGCTACGAAGTTGAGGGATTGGCCATGGGCTTCAGTGTTGTCGAGTCTGGGCCGCTGGTGCGCAGTTCCTACCACGCCGAACGTCACGTGTAATGCCGTCTGGGATGCTACGATGCACGCTGCTCGGTACGGGAACCTCCACTGGTGTACCCAGTGTAGCCTGCGAGTGTGATACGTGCATGAGCACCGATCCGCGCGATCGTCGACTCCGCACATCACTCCTCGTGCAGTCGGCTACCACCACCATTGTGGTTGATACATCAACGGACTTTCGGCAGCAGATGCTGCATCATCGGGTGCTCGATATTGATGCCGTCGTGTATACTCACCATCACTTCGATCACATCGGTGGCTTCGACGATATCCGTCCCTACAACTTCCGCTCCGGCAAGCCCCTTGCCATCTATGCTCTGGGTGAAACCATCAACGTCCTGCGCTCGACATTCCCCTATGCCTTTGGGCTCACCACACCCAATGGAACAAGCGTTCCGAGCATTGATTACCACGAGATCGACGACCAAGCATTCCGCATTGGCGACGTTGACATCTTGCCGATTGCGATGCAGCACGGTTCGATGCTGCGGGTAAACGGCTATCGCTTTGGATCCATTGCCTACTGCACCGACACGAATCACATCCCGGATCGCTCGCTGGAGCGCCTGCAGGGCTTGGATACGCTGATCCTGGATGGGTTGCGCTGGGAGGCCCACCCTACCCACTTCACCGTGGAACAGGCACTGGCCATGGTTGAGGTACTCCAGCCACGACAGACCTATCTGACGCACATCGCCCATCAGCTCCGCCATGCTGATACCGAGGCGATGTTGCCCCCGCACGTGCGCTTAGCCTACGACAATCTCGTCATCGAGGTTTAAGGTTGCGGTTCGTCGGATTGCGGTTCGTCGGACTGCGGCTCGTCGGACTGTGGCTCGAAGTATGCACCCGACGTCGCTTCCGTCGTTTCAGGATTCTCTGGTTCTTCTGGCCGATCAGCATCCAGCAGAAGGGCCAGCTGTCTGCGCAGCGTGCGGTGATCTGTGGTGATCGAAATCGTCTCGTCGAGCTCCACCAGTGTGGTGGTGGTCTTCAACAGATCGTCGATCTCACGCAGCTTCGGCAGATCCGATAGACTGCCTAAGCCGAACAACCGAAGGAACTCTTCCGTGGTACCGTACAGCAGGGGCTTCCCAAGCTGCTCCGACCGGCCAACCATGGCCACCAGCCCCTTTTCAGCCAACGAGTTCACAACCTCTCCGGCATTCACGCCACGTATGGCATCCACCTCGCCCTTGGTGATGGGCTGCCGGTAGGCAATGATGGCCAGCGTTTCCAAGGCAGCCTGGGTCAGGCGCTTCCGATTGCGTGCCTTCAGCAGCCGCTGCACCAGTGAACCGTGTTGTGGTGTGGTCGCAAACTGATAGCCACCGGCAATCTTGACGATCCGGAAGGGGCGGTCGGTCCGCTCCAGATCCGTGTTGATGTCATCGACCAGCTCGTCGAAGTACCCTTTCGGAATCTCGAAGACGGGTAGCGGAGCCGCTGTATCAGCCTCTGCCGGCTCTCCATCCAGAGGCAGAGGTTGCTGGCCCGGATGCTCATTGGTGGGGTCCTCTAAGACGAGGATGCGATGCATCACCCGTGTGGTAAGGGGCTCTTCACTGGCAAAGATGAGCGATTCCAGTGCCCGGCACTGATCGTACCGCTCCAGCGTGAAGAAGTAGGGTATGTTCAACCGCTCGGAATCGAGTGGCTGTTCGATCGGTGTGGTGTCGTCGGTCATGAATGTTCTTCCGTTTCTTGCAGTGCAGCTCGGGATGCAACAACGATATCGTCGAAGGACTCATCCTGCTGAATCCGAATGAAGGCGTTCTTGGCAAGCTCGAGCAGCGCCAAAAACGTCACAACGATGTGCATACGTGTACGTCCGGTGATCAGCTCAAAGAACCGAACACTCGGACGCTGGCGCAGTGTGTGGAGAATCTCCTCCGACTTCTCCTCCACGGTGATCGGGAACCGCGCTACAACGTGTGGCTCGGGCTCATCCGGCGCACGCTCGATGGCACGCTTCAGAGCCTTCAACAGATCGAATAGCGTGGCATTGCGATAAGTACCATCGTCCGGAGCGTGTACCTGCTCAGCATCAAACACGGCGCGATACAGCACGTACCGCTGTTCATCGGCCTGAGTTGCTAAGTACTCGGATGCTTCCTTGAATCGTTTGTACTCCAGCAGGCGACGCACGAGTTCGGCACGTGGATCCTGTTCATCTACAGCGGTACCATCGGCGGTCACTGACTCGTTTCGGGGCAGAAGCATGTGGGCCTTGATCTGCACCAGCATCGAGGCCATCACCACGAACTCCCCTGCCTGTTCCAGGTCCAGCAACTCCATCAACTTGACGTAGTCGAGGAACTCCTCGGTAATCCGTGCAATGGGGATGTCGTAGATATCCAGCTCATCTCGTCGAATGAAGAAGAGCAGGAGATCCAGAGGACCCTCAAAATTGCTGAGTCGTACGCTATACACTCGACACCTCTCCCAGTTGGGCCACCGTGGATAAACGCCCCACAAAGGCTCGAGGAACCCTCTCGGATATCGCCGTCAGCACCTCGTAGGGGATGCTGTCGATGACCGCCGCAAGCTCCATGGCATCGATGCGTTGCACCACGCCGTCAGCCCCCTGCTGTTCACCAAGTAGGACGGCAACATCTCCGATGGCTACATCGGCATTGCCAACGTCCACCATGCAGGCATCCATGCAGATGGTGCCAACAATGGGATACTTCGTTCCATGGATGAGGCACCATGTTTTTCCAGTGAACCCACGAAAATAACCATCGCCGTAGCCGATTGGCAGTGTGGCAATGGTGGTTTCGTGGGGAGCAACGTACCTGCGACCGTAACTCACTCCCTCTCCGGCACGGATTCTTCGTAATCCGGTGATGGTGGTCTGGAGGGACATCACAGGCAAGAGCTCCTGCTCAGGTACTTCCAGCAAACCGTACCCATACAGCGACAGACCAGGACGTACCATCGTGCAGTGCGATGCCAGCCGATGCCAGATCGAGGCCGTATTGGCTGCGTGAACGTAGGTGAACACGAAGCCATGGTCGCGCGCAGCATCCACCACCGACAGAAACGATTGCAGCTGATGATCGAGAAACGGCGACTCGACCTGATCTGCTGTGGCGAAGTGCGTACAGATCCCACACACGTCCAACGAGGCAAGAGTACTTATAGCCTCCAGTGTCGGAACAACATGCTCGGGAGCCACGCCATCGCGGTGCATGCCCGTATCCACGTACAGATGCACGGGAATCGTGACACCTGCAGCCTGTCCTGCACGGGAGAGTACCGCAGCCTCCTCCACACTACAGACCACCACGTGCAGTGCATGCTGGACAATACTGGGGGCATCCTCTGGTGTGGTGGGCGTGATGACGAGAATCGGAGCGGAAACGCCCCCCTCTCTCAGAGCCTCTGCCTCGTGCACAAAGGCAACGCCCAACATTTCCACGCCAAGATGCTGCAGTACACGCGACGTCCCAACCAGCCCATGGCCGTAGGCATTGGCCTTCACCATAGCCAGGATCTTGGTCTGGGGGGCTCTGCGACGCACAACCTCTAGATTGGAGGCGAGTCGATCAAGGTTGATGACGGCTACCGTGGTTCGCATCAGAGGTGCCCTTCTTCGTGCTCGACCCACTCAAACGACGCTCGGATGTCGTCCAGCGAGGAGTGTGCGGCCAGAAGACACAGCAGCTTAATGCGAGCTTTGGGGCCGTTGAGATAGTCCGCAAAAATCACACCGGCCTCGTAGAGCACCTTCCCAGCACCTTCGTAGGCGTAGACGTGCTCGACCCGCCCTACTGGGCACCGCGACACCAACACTACAGGCAGCCGGTGATCCATCACTCTGCAGAGAGCGGAAAAGACGGCCGGCGTAACATTCCCCACACCGAAGGCCTCTACAACCACTCCCTGCGCACCAAGGTCCACGGCGGCATCGATGAGGGTGCCATCCATACCGGCATACAACTTGAAGAGCGGAACGAAGGGCGGCAAGGGGCCGATGGCAATGGTTTCCCGTCGCAGTGGTTGCCGATGCATCAGAACCGTGCGATTCGTGATCCTGCCAACCGGACCGAAATTGGGAGAGGCAAAGGTGGCAACGTCGGCGGTGTCTACCTTTGTCGCCTCTGAGGCTGCGAGGATCTCGCCCCCCAGACATACGAGAACGCCATGATCCTTGGCCGAAGAATGTGCTGCGACGGCCACAGCGTCACGCAGGTTACGCGGACCATCCCAGTCGGGCTCGCTAGAATTACGCATCGAGCCAACAACGACCACTGGCATCGAACCGCCCACCGTCAGGTCGAGGAAGTAGGCTGTTTCCTCCAACGTATCGGTACCATGGGTCACAACAGCACCATCGAAACCCTGCTCTCGGTACGACCGAATCAGCACCGCCAGCTCGGCCATGCGCTCCGGAGTGATATGAGGGCCAGGATAGGCTCCGTACTCATGCACAGTAACATCGGCTACGTGCTGGATATCCGGCACCAGTTGCAAGATTTCCCCACCCGTCAGGCTTGGTACCACACCACCAAACGCGGCGTCGAGCGTAGAGGCGATGGTACCACCCGTGAAGATGATCACGATGCGTGGACGGTGTATTCGAGTGTTCATGTGTCGTGCGAAAATAGGGGGCCGTATCTGCGTCATGGTAGACGATTTATCAACAGGTGGCCGAGTAGGTGCGGATGCAACGTTGACGTAGCGTTCAAACTCGGTACGCCCCCTACGTGATCGGTAGGGATTCGTAACTTTGCTTCCTATGATCCGTGGTCTTGAACACCTTCGCAACGTGGCAGCGTACACACCCGGTGCATCCGTCGAGCAGATCTCGCGCGAGTACGGGCTGACGCATGTCGAAAAACTAGCATCCAATGAAAACCCCTTGGGCAGTGCACCAAGCGCCCGGGCGGCTGTCCTCGGCGCGATGCAGACTGTGCAGGTATATGGCGATGGTGGTGCCGCTCTTCGCACACGCCTTGCCCAGCACCACGATGTGTCGGAGCAGAGTATCGTTGTTGGCAACGGTAGCGATGCCCTGATTCACCAAGTGATGCGCACGTTTGTGCAGCCATCGGATCATGTTGTGAGTTCACATGGTGCATTTGTGAGTTTCTCCATTGCAGCACGAACCGTTGGCGCGGAACCACACCTCGTTCCCTTGACCGCCGACTATCGGTTTGATGTTCAGGCGTTGGCAGCTGCCTGCGGGCCAGAGACCAAGGTCCTTTACATTGCCAACCCCAACAACCCTACAGGAACCTTCATCCCACGTGACGAACTCACCTGGTTACTCGATCAGGTAGCAAGCACAACGCTTGTGATCCTTGATGAAGCGTATGTCCAGTATGCAGCGGCGCTCGCTCCGGAATCGTATCCGGACGGATTGACCATGCTTCGACCGAACGTGATGGTACTCCGCACGTTTTCGAAAGCCTACGGACTGGCGGCCTATCGCATCGGCTATGCTGTTGGCAGCCCCGAGGTCATGGCATGGATGCAGAAAACGAAACTCCCCTTCGATCCAAACGCACTGGGCTGTGCCGCGGCAATAGCTGCCCTTGATGATCATGCGTTCGTCGAGGACACGGTCCAGCTCAATGCCCGAGGACTGCAGCTGCTTCATGGCACACTAGCCGAACACGGCTACGTGACGTCAACCAGCATTGCCAACTTCGTGATGGTGGATTGTGGCAGCACAGAGGCGGCTACAGACTTCCACCGCTCTCTCCTGGAACGGGGCTTCATCACGCGTCCGTTGGCGGGCTTTGGACTCCCCACCTGTGTGCGCATCAGTACGGGAACCGACGATCAGAATCATCGACTTGCCCACACCTTGGGTGAGCTATCTCAACAGATCGCTTCGAGAATTGTATGATAACACCCACAACAGATACAGACTTCCTGCCCATTAACGGCACCGACTATATCGAGTTCTACGTAGGCAATGCAAAGCAGGCAGCGTACTACTACCGGTCGGCGTTTGGCTATCAACTCCTCGCCTATGCGGGGCCGGAAACAGGCGTACGCGACCGTGCATCGTACGTGCTGCAGCAAGGAAAGATCCGACTCGTCCTCACCACACCCATGCATCCGGACGGCCCGATCACCGAGCACATCGCCAGGCATGGCGATGGCGTCAAGGTGCTGGCCCTCTGGGTTGACGATGCAACCAAGGCATGGCAGGAAACCACCGCACGCGGAGCTCGCAGTGCCCAGGAACCAACGGTGCTCACCGATCAGCACGGCAAGGCCGTCGTGGCATCGATTCATACCTATGGCGATACCATCCACACGTTTGTGGAACGTCGAGACTATGCCGGTACCTTCTTGCCTGGGTACGAACCTGCATCCGATTCGCTGGAGACCACTCCGGTAGGGCTCCTCTACGTGGATCACTGTGTGGGCAACGTTGAGTTGGGCAAGATGAACGAGTGGGTGAAGTTCTACGAGGATGTCATGGGCTTCAAGCTGCTGCTTACCTTCGACGACGCCGACATCTCCACGGAGTACTCCGCCCTGATGAGCAAGGTGATGTCCAACGGCAATGGATACATCAAGTTTCCTATCAACGAACCAGCGCCGGGCCTGAAGAAAAGCCAGATCGAGGAGTATCTCGACTTCTACCATGGGCCAGGTGTTCAACATATCGCTGTGGCTACCCACGACATCATCCATACCGTTGGGGAACTGCGCCAACGTGGGGTGCAATTCCTAGACATTCCTGAAACCTACTACGATGACCTTCTTGACCGCGTTGGTCCAATTGATGAGGACCTGGCCGACCTGAAGCGCCTCAACATCCTCGTAGACCGCGATGACGAAGGCTACCTCCTCCAGATCTTCACAAAACCCGTCGAGGACCGGCCAACGTTGTTCTACGAGATCATTCAGCGGAAGGGGGCTCGCTCCTTCGGCAAAGGAAACTTCCGTGCACTGTTCGTTTCGATTGAACGTGAACAGGAACGACGCGGCAACCTCTAAGCATCTTCTCTCGAATTCTTTCAACACATTCCATCATTAACGTTCGGACGGGCACATGGCCTCACGATCGACCGCCAAGAGCGGATCCGGAAAGAAGACGTCTTCCTCAACGGCAGCGTCGGCTATCCCTCATGGCTCCCAACCATTCCTGCAGTCGGTGAACCACTACTTCGACAAGGCTGCACAACACCTCCCCCACTCGAAGGGTCTGATTGAACAGATCCGCGTGTGCAACTCCGTCTACCAGATGCAGTTTCCGGTGCGCATCAACGGAGAGATTCAAGTGATCCAGGCGTACCGTGCCGAACACAGTCACCATAAGCTGCCGTGTAAAGGTGGCATCCGGTATGCTGATTCGGTGGACCAACAGGAAGTGGAAGCCCTAGCAGCACTGATGACGTACAAGTGTGCGGTCGTAGATGTGCCGTTTGGTGGCGGCAAGGGTGGAATCAAGATCAATCCCAAGAACTACACCGTTGATGAACTCGAGCGCATTACGCGTCGCTACACCGTCGAGCTGATCAAGAAGAACTTCATCGGCCCGGAAGTAGACGTACCGGCGCCGGACTACGGCACTGGTCCTCGCGAAATGGCCTGGATTGCTGATACGTACCAGACGTTCGAGAAGGACAACATCAATGCATTAGCGTGTACCACCGGCAAGCCTGTAGGCCAAGGTGGCGTACGTGGTCGGACAGCAGCCACGGGCCGCGGTCTGTTCTTTTCGGTTCGCGAGGCCGTCAATGACAGCGCTCTGATGAAGAAGTTGGGTATGACAACGGGCTTTGCTGACAAGCGCGTAGTTGTACAGGGATTTGGCAACGTGGGATACCACGCGGCCAAGTTTCTTCAGGAAGGTGGAGCTACGGTGATCGGTATCATCGAGTACGATGGAGCCGTTGTAAACCCAAAAGGTATTGATGTGGAGGCCTTGGTTGCCCATCGCAATGCAACAGGTTCGATCACGAAGTTCCCCGGCGGCAAAACCATCAAGGACGCAGCATCCGTCCTCGAGCTGGATTGCGAGATTCTGGTTCCCGCTGCACTTGAATCGCAGATCTACAAGGAGAATGCACCTCGCATTAAAGCGAAGTTGATCGCCGAAGGTGCAAATGGACCAATCACCTCACATGCCGAAGAGATCCTGCTCAAGAAGGGCGTCTTCGTGATGCCGGACATGTACGTCAACGCCGGTGGTGTTGTGGTATCGTACTTCGAGTGGTTGAAGAACATCTCTCACGTCCGCTTCGGTCGCATGGATAAGCGCTTTGAGGAGGGATCCAACACCCGCATGATCGATACCATCGAGAAGATGACAGGGAAGTCGCTCACGATGAGCGAGCGCTCGATCATCGCACGTGGTGCTGATGAAGAGGACATTGTGAACTCCGGACTAGAAGACACGATGATCGGTGCCTACCACGCCATCATGGATACGCTCCGCTCCAGCAAGAAGATCAACGACATGCGTACGGCAGCCTTTGTGAACTCCGTGAACAAGATCGCCGAGTCGTACCTACAGCTGGGCATCTTCCCGTAACCGCACTTCTATAGATCATCACCCAACGAAAAAGGGCATCTCACGAACGTGAGATGCCCTTTTCTTCGTTGACGCTCGATCGTACTTATTCTACGATGACCTTGACGACCTGTGTAGACAGCCCTTGTTCAATCACGAGAACGTATACGCCAGCAGCGAGACGCGCGCCGGATAGATCGCGACCGTCCCAGCGAGCCTCGCCCGTTCCGTTGAGCGAGACAAGGCGATTGCCTACCACGGAGTGCACGTGCACGGTAAGGGGCTGCAGGCTAGCAGTGCGAATGATCAGTTCATCCCGCATCGGATTTGGCGACACCTGCAATCCGTCGATGACCGTCACATCCTCTTCAACCGATGACAACACGCCGTCGCGCTTCAGCGCCACGCGTATGTCACCTGCTGTGGTCTGCATCACCACCGTGGCCTCACCATCGCTATCCTGCACGGAGGTGATACATACACGGACGTTCTGCCCCGAGGTTCCCTCGATTGGCAGCGTAACGTCGTCGGCCAGCGTGTAGGAGGCCGCTGCAGGGCCCTCAAACGTCACCGCCGTAATCTGGTAACTTGGACATGGCACAGCTGCCATGGTCACACACTTCGTCGGTCCGAGCTGCACAGGGAAGGATACGGTATCAGCCAGCGACCTTGCTACTTCCTGGCCGTTGGCACCAACCGTCATCGAGAGATTGCCAGCTGCCTCGGTGAATTCGATGGTGACCGACTGTGGGCCAGCACCAGATGCTCGGAAGGTGATCTCCGCTCCCGTGGACGCTCCGGGCTCAATTGTGAGCGGGAAGGTAACGCCAGAAATCACTGCAGCACCAGCGGGGGTTATGGTTGCTCCGGTCACGGTAATGGCCGTGCCACCCGTGTTCTGCAGCAGCCCTGCCACCGTGGTATCTACAACATCGCACATTGGAATGTTGCCGAGATCAATCGCTTCAACGGCTAGGGCAAACACACCAGGACCAGCAACATCCGACACCGTGACTTCTACTTCGTTGCTCGGCACCGTGGCGCACTCATTGATCACGTTCACGTAGTACGTACCCGCGTCATCCTTAGACGCGGCGGCCTTGGCGTAGATGGCCTTGGTAGCTCCAGCGATGGCCGTTCCATTGCGATACCACTGATACGTCAAACCAACACCTGCAGCCGTAACACTCAGGACCAAGTCCTGACCAACAGTCAGGTTCGCACGGCGTGGTTGCAGGTTGATGGTGGGCCCTGTAATCACTTCGATCGTCACACCATCGGAGAGTGCCGCAGGTGGACAAGCCCCTTGCACTCGACAGCGATACGTACCCTTCTGCTGGATACTGATGCCTGTGAGCGTCAGTGTAGGTTCGTTGGCTCCATCAATGTCCACACCGTTGCGCGTCCACTGATAGAACAGGTCTGATCCAGTTGCCGTCACGGACAGTGTTACCGTCTGATCCTGACACACCGTATCCCCCACCGGTTGGCTTGTGATCTCAGGCGGCGTGTTCACAGTGAGCGTCACTTCATTCGACGATACAGTTTGGTTGCACGACGTAGCCTCGCACACATACGTGCCGGCGTCGTCAGCCGATGCACCAACAATTCGCAGCACACCAGTGGTAGCTCCAGCAATGGTCTGGCCGTTCTTCTTCCAGGCATAGATCACATCACTACCGTTGGCACCAGCCACGATCTGTGCTGTTGCACCAACGCACACTTCCGTGTTTTCGGGCTGCGTGACGAATGATGGTCCAGCCAGAATGGTGAACGTGTTCGTCGTGGCAAGAACGTCACCATTCGAAACGTCGACAAGGCGCATCCGGTAGGTACTTGCTGGGGCAAGACTCGTAGGAATCGTATACACGAATTGCCCAGCATCCCCCGCCACTGATGAGACCGCCGTGGTGACGGTGGTGAAGTTGTCGGACGAGACCTCGACGCGCATGTTCGAGATGCCTGTTTGCGTCCAGGTAAGCGTTACCGATGCACCTTGACAGTACGTGCCACCCGTTGGTGCCGTGATCGTAGCTCCGTTCACTGAAATGCTAACGGTCTTGGTATTCCAGATGTCACCACCGTTGGTTCCATCGCCGTTTACGGCATTGCCGGCAATCGCCACGGTGTAGACCCCGTGGGTGTTTGGTGCCGTCCACGTAAAGGCAAAATCAGCGCCATCATTGGCATCGAACATCTTCGTCTGGGTGTGCGCCAACTGGGTCCCCGTAGTGGAGATTCCGTTACCTGCCTGGAAGGTACCCGATACGGCATTCGCTGGCGACAGAATCGCTAGGTTAAACCCGGCACCCAGCACCGACGCCGTAGAGTTGGCAACACGCACGGTGAAGTTTCCTGTCGTTCCAGCCTTGAGTGATCCGGGGCCGGTCAGAGTAAGCTCCGTACTGGACGTAGCCGTACCACCATGACAACCAATTCCACCACAGCCATTTTGGTACTGACCGGTTATACCGTTGGACCGGGCCAACACTGTACCAGTAGCACCTGCAACTAGGGCAACCACCACGGTTGCTACGAGGGAACGAAAGATCATAGGGACTCCTTACTGAATAAAATGCAGCTGCAACAGGATAAACTAACCATTACACTGCGGCAAAGTTTCATCATGTTGGCGTACCGTCCAACAAAAAAGGCCAGCAAGAGCTAGCTCGCTGGCCTCAAAAAAAGACTGGATCGCTTCCTACTGGACGTTTGCGAAGAAGTTGGTCTTCACGTCGATCGTCTTACCAACCTTGGTGCCAATCACATCGCCCTTGCCCTGTACGCCGAAGTCTGCCAGGGCCACGGTGAAGTTCGCTGTGATCAAGGCCAGGTTACCTGGTGCACGCTTAGCCGATTCTGCCGAAGCAGGTACCCACGTGATCACCACGTCGGCGGTAAGGGGCTTGGTGACGCCGTGCATGGTAAAGGTACCAACGGCCTTGGCTGTAGCCACGTAGCGACCGTCCTGCATCGTGGCCTTGACGTTTGTGAGGCTCTTAAAGATGGCACTGATGGTAGGATACTTCTCGGCATCCAGCCACGTGCTGCTGTACATGTGCTCGTCGCGCTTGGCAATGGCCGTCTTCATGGACGTCACCTGAACAGTGAACTCGCCCTTCGTCATTTCCAAGTTTGTCGGGTCGAGCTGAAAGCGGCCCGTAACCTCATCGGCTGTACCATGGATTTCCTCGACGGGCATGACGCTGTGGAACGTAATGCCATTCTTACCCACGGCGTTATTGAGAGAATACGTTTCAGACTTCCCCTTAACGCTTGAGAAACCGGTTCCGGCAAATGCAGCTGTTGCGGCAATCAGTGCCACTAGAAGGACATTCAACATGCGACGCATACTTCAACCTCGAAAAGTGTGTGGAATCAATTGTGTGTTGTCACACGCAATCTACGAATCACATCGGTAATGATTGCAATGGCCTGATCGATCTCCTGCTCGGTCGTGCCCTTACCCACGGAGCAGCGGATGGCAGCCTTCGCTTCCGCCTTGTCGCGACCCAGCGCCAGCAGAACATGGGATGCCTGCAAACTTCCCGAGACGCAGGCACTACCGTTGGACACGGCAACACCACGCATATCGAGCATTTGGAGAATTGCCTCGCCATCCAGATCAGCAGCATCTTCGAAGGACACGTTCAAGATGTGCGGAGCGCGACCCTCAACGGGCGTATTGACGTGGATCAACGGGACATGCGCACGTAGGCCAGCTTCAAGCCGGTCGATTAACTGCTGCATGGACCGCACATTCTGCACCATTTCCTGCACTGCATATCTCGCTGCATGCTGGAGTCCAACAATCAACGCTACGGGCTCGGTTCCCGCCCTGCGGTTACGCTCCTGTCCACCACCCTGCTGATGGGCTTTGAAGTCGATGCCCTTGCGAATGAACAATGCTCCCACGCCCTTCGGACCATTGATTTTGTGTCCTGAAATCGTGGCAAAATCAACGCCGAGATTGCTGAGATGTACGGGGACCTTCCCGAACGACTGGACGGCATCGGTATGCAGTAGTGCATCCGGTATGCTGGCACGGATGTCGGCAAGGGGCTGAACGGTGCCAGTTTCGTTGTTGATGTGCATCACGCACACCAGCTGCCGAGCGCGATTGTAGGTGGCAAGGTCTTCGAGCACCACACGACCGTCCGTGCCAACTCTGATTTCCGACACGTCGATGCCAAGACGCTGCATTGCCTGAGCCGGATGGATCACCGCATGGTGTTCAATCGCCGAATACGCGATATGATCTACCAATCCGGACTCCATGGCACAGCTATGGATGACGGCGTTGTTTGACTCGGTACCGCCACTGGTGAAGATCACTTCGGCTGGATGTGCTCCTATCAACTGTGCCACTTCAGCACGCGCATCCTCGATTGCTAAGCGAGCCGCGCGTCCGGATTGGTAGATACTCGAGGCGTTTCCGAAGTTGTCGCGAAGCCACGGCAGCATGGCCTCTAGGACACGTTCGTCCAGCGGAGTTGTAGCGCTATGGTCGAGGTAGATCATCGTACCACCACAGGTGCATCATCTGGAATCCAGCGTTCAAGGACACGCCTAAATGGCGTAAACAGCAGTAGGACGATCACCACCGTCACCACGTTGAAGATCAGATGGCCATGGGCCAGCTGCATGGCGTCCGAACCTGGTAGCAGGTGCAACAGTTCCGCAAACCAACGCACGACGGGCAGAAAGATCAGCACGCCCACCACGTTAAAGCCGATATGAGCCCATGCTGTGCGTTTGGCGGCCTTCGACATGCCACGTGAAGCAATCCACGTGGTAGCACACGTACCGGCATTCGATCCCATGACAATTCCCAACCCTGCTTCGAAGGATAGAACGTGACTCTGCACCAGTACGACGGCTAAGCCGGTCGAAACGGAACTTGATTGAATGATTGCCGTCAGCACCATGCCGACCAACACAAACGAGTACGGATCATCCAGCCGTCGCAGGACCGACATCGCCGCATCCAGATGAGCCAGTGGCTCCAGCGCGGCAGCGACAACGTTTAGCCCAAAGAAGACGAAGCCAAACGTGAAGATCACCCGTCCCGCATGCTTGGCTTTTCCGGGAAGTAGCGAGACAAGAAAGCCGAGAGCCAGCATGTACGTACCCCAGTCAATGGCTCGCAGGGCAACGAGTTGACTCGTAATCGTTGTGCCAATATTGGCACCAAGGATCACCGGGATCGACTTGACAAACGTGAGAACGCCGGACTCTACCAGACTGAGAACCACGACCGACACCGACGTGCTCGACTGGACGATCGCCGTAGACACCGCGCCCGTGAGGACACCTCGTAACCGCGATGCCGTCAGCTGAGCAAACACGCGCTGCGTCCGTTCACCGGAAACGCGGGTGACTTCGCGCGTGAATTGCTCCAAGCCGTAGAGGAACAATCCAACGCCCGCGATCACCGCTCCAATGATGCGGAGCAGCTCAACGTAGGTGCCATACTCACTCATGTAGCACGCCCGAGCCCCTTGTACAGGTCGAACTTTGCTGAGTAGAGCACGATGTTGAGGTCGGCATCTCGCAGCGTTCCACCGGAAGGCGAGTAAAAGAATTCTGCTCGTCGACTCGTTGCTTCCTTTGCCAGTTGACCGTGGTCATCTACGTAGAACGACAGCCGTCGATAACCCAGTATCTCGTCGGCCTGAGCCGCCTGCTCCAGCAGATGCTCCGGACTATACACGTAGAGGTCGGTTGACGCGTCCATAGGCCCTTTGTTAGGAGGTTTTTTCTGTGAGGATGCCCTCAAATTACGGTAATTTTGCCCCCTTGATTGTTTTCCACGTGAACACCGAACCTGCATGCTAAAAGCTCTCAGCAAGATCTTCGGATCGAAGTCGGACAAGGATGTCAAGCTGATTCAGCCCCTTGTTGCCGAGATCAACAACCACCTACCCCAATTGTCGTCGCTCTCTAACGATGGCTTGCGCGCCAAAACCGATGAGTTCCGGACGCGCATCAATGACGTCGTTCTGGAGCTCCGGCAGGAAGTGGAGCGCATTCAGGAACAGCTCAAAACCGATACCGAGATTGCACACGAGGATCGCTCTCACCTCTACGCTCGTCTTGAAGAGCTTGATCGGGAACAGTATGAAGAGATTCAGGCAACACTCGACGACATTCTGCCGGAAGCCTTCGCTGTTGTCAAGGAGACCTGCCGACGCCTCGTTGGGCATACCTACGACGTTGTTGGCCATCCTACCACGTGGGACATGGTGCCGTATGACGTTCAGTTGATTGGTGGCATCGTCCTGCACCAAGGCAAGATTGCAGAGATGGCCACGGGTGAAGGAAAGACGCTGGTAGCCACGCTACCCCTCTACCTGAATGCGCTTGCCGGACGTGGCGTCCACCTCGTCACGGTGAACGACTACCTGGCTCGCCGGGACCGCGAGTGGATGAAACCCATTTTCGACATGCTGGGAATCAGCACGGGCTGTATCCAGTCGAACATGCAACCACAGCAGCGCAAGGTGGAGTATGCAGCCGACATCACCTATGGCACCAACAACGAGTTCGGCTTCGACTACCTCCGCGACAACATGGTCAACGACGCCAACGACATGGTGCAGCGACCACACTGGTTTGCCGTGGTCGACGAAGTTGACTCGGTACTGATCGACGAAGCCCGTACGCCGCTGATCATCTCCGGACCCGTAGCCAGTGGCAACACCGAGCGGGCCTTCGTGGAGATGAATCCCCGCGTCAAACGCTTGGTAGACACCCAGTCGAAGTTCATCAACACGATCGTAGCCGACGCTGAGCGTCTGCTCCAGGCCGATGGGAAGGAGCAGCGCGAGCAAGCTGGCGTGAACCTCCTCCGAGCGCACCGCGGCATGCCAAAGCATAGCCGCCTGATGAAGTTGCTCCAAGATCCAAGTGCCAACAAACTGATGCGCGAGACGGAGTTGGAGTACCTCAAGGAGCAGGGTCGGCGCATGGCGATCATCGACGAGGAGTTGTACTTCAACATCGACGAACGCAATCACCAGATTGACATCTCTGAAAAAGGTCGCGAACTCCTTGCCTCGCAGCAAGAAGATCCCAACATGTTCATCATCCCCGACATTGCCACGGAAATGAGTGCGCTGGAGGGCGATGCTACGATTAGCGACGAGGAAAAGACGCTCCGTAAGGATGCCCTCATGCTGGAGTTCTCGGATCGCAGCGATCGCATCCATACGATCAATCAATTGCTCCGAGCGTACACCTTGTACACCATCGACGACGAATACGTTGTCCAGGATGGCAAGATCAAGATTGTTGACGAGCACACGGGCCGCATCCTGGAAGGTAGGCGATACTCCGACGGCCTACACCAGGCCATCGAGGCCAAGGAAGGTGTCCGCGTAGAACAGGATACCCAGACGTTTGCCACCGTCACCCTGCAGAACTACTTCCGCCTGTACCACAAACTTGCCGGCATGACGGGTACGGCAGAAACCGAAGCTGCAGAGTTCTGGGAAATCTACAAGCTGGATGTGGTGGTGATTCCCACCAACCGCGGCATTGTGCGTGACGACCGCGACGATCTCATCTATCGCACCAAACGCGAGAAGTACAACGCCGTCATCGAGGCCATTCAGGAGCACATCACTGCTGGCCGCGCCGTACTTGTAGGAACAACCAGTGTGGAGGTCTCCGAGCTGCTGAGCAAGATGCTCAAGCGCACTGGACTGAAGCACAACGTGCTGAATGCTAAACAGCATCAGCGTGAAGCAGAGATTGTGTCGAATGCCGGTCTGGTAGGTGCGGTGACAATTGCCACGAACATGGCCGGTCGCGGTACGGACATTAAGCTCGCCCCTGAAGTGAAGCAGAATGGTGGACTGGTCATCATTGGTACCGAGCGCCATGACTCCCGCCGTATCGACCGCCAGCTTCGCGGCCGTGCTGGCCGCCAGGGCGATCCCGGCATCTCGCAGTTCTTCCTTTCGCTGGAGGACGACCTGATGCGCCTCTTCCAGGGAGAGCGCATTGCCAACATCATGCAGCGACTCAAGGTACCCGAGGGTGAGCCGATTCAGGCCGGGATGGTGACCAAGAGCGTCGAGAATGCTCAGAAGAAGGTCGAAGGCAACAACTTCTCCATCCGGAAGCGTTTGCTCGAGTACGACAACGTGATGAATCAGCAGCGAGAAGTCGTCTACGATCGTCGCCGGCACGCGCTGTATGGCGAACGCCTGCGCCCGGAGATTCTCGAGTTTGTCAAGGGGCTTGCGGCACGGTGGTACGCTGAGTTTCACGATGCCGGTGACGCCCTTGGCTTCAAGAACCAGGTACGCTCCACCCTTCTGTGTGAGCCGGCCTTCGCCGAGGCGGACTTCGCCTCGATGACGGAAGAACAGATTGTGGAACAGGTGTACGAAGCCGCCACAGAGTTCTATGAGCGCAAGGAAGAAACCTTCGGTACCGACTTCATGATGGCCTTGGAACGCTATGCGTGGCTAACGTCCGTGGATGAGCAGTGGCGCGAGCACCTTCGCAGCATGGACGACATGAAGGAAGGCATCTACATGCGAGCCTACGGCCAGAAGGATCCCCTCTTGGAGTACAAACGCGAAGCCTACAACATGTTCCAGGAATTGATTGAGGAAATCAACCAGGCCATCGTGCACACGGCGTTTAAGTACTTCCCACAGGCCCAACCATCGTCACAGGCTACACGTCCAACGCAACGCCCAGCAGAGCGCCCAGCAGAACGTCCAACTGCCGACACCTCACAGGCAGCTGTTGCAGCTGCTGTACCCGCCATGCGTTCGAACGTGACCACCACCGGTCGCCTGCAGTTCAGCAATGCCACACCGTCCACAACGGTGACGGCAGCCCGCAGTTCGGAGTCAGACATCAGTCGGAACGACCCCTGCCCCTGTGGATCTGGCAAGAAATACAAGAAGTGCCATGGTGCGCCTGGGGGCGCTGCATAGGAAGTAGCACCAACGTACACGGGTGCGTTCTTACGGCTTGGAAAGACGAGGGTTCGACAGCACGGTGCTGTCCGTCAGCGTGTGCAGGAAGGCAACCAAGGCCTGTTGCTCGTGTGCTGAGAGGTGCAGGGTTTTTACTCGTGCGTCCTTGCTGTGGAAGGTGGTACCGCCGTCCACGTAGTGCTTCACGACGGCTTCGAGCGTATTGAGGACACCCTTCTCGCTGTCACCGCTAGCCATGTAGGGGGCTGTCAGCGCAATGTTGCGCAACGTGGGTGTCTTGAACTTGCCCTCGTCGTAGGGGTTGCGCGTGACGTCGTAGCGCCCGCGATCAAAGTAGTGATGGAACAGACCGATGTTGTGAAAAGCATCATCGGTGAGGTCGGGGCCACCATGGCAGGATGAACACATCGTCCGGCTACTGAAGTACAGCGTCATTCCCTCGCGCTCCTGCTCGGACAATAGCCACGTCTCGCCTCGTCGGAAGCGGTCGTACCGACTACCCGTCGATACGATCGTGCGCTCGAACGTAGCGATTGCCTGTGCTACGCGCTGGATTGATGGGATCGTGTCACCAAAGGCCTGCACCCAGCGATCACGGTAGTCGGCCCGAAGCAGATTCAGAACCGCCGTGGTGTCTACATCCATTTCGATCGGACTGCGCAGGACGGCCGAAGCTTGGTCTTCGAGGGTCGAAACGCGACCGTCCCAGAACAGCGCGCGACGGTATCCCACATTCACAAGCGTAGGACTGTTACGCTGCCCCTGCTCTCCGCGCACACCAACACTGATCTGATGCGGTGCGTCACTGAAGGCCCGATCCTGCACATGACAGCTAGCACATGATGTACTGCCGTCAGCCGACAGACGCTGGTCGTAGAACAGATGCCGTCCCAGCTCTGCCTTTGCGTCGGAGTACGGATTGTCGGAAGGAAAGACCATCGCCGGAAGGACGTCCGGAATGATGGAATCTTCGCGAGCGGGCTCGGGATTGGTAACGCAGGACGTAGCACTCCAGAGCAGTAGGACCAGCCCCCTGGTGGTCCAACGGGTCATGACCTGAGAGCTTCGAGTTTAGCGATAAACTCCCGTGCCTCGCGCCCCTTCAACCCAAAGACTGCAAGCTCCTCCTCGGAGGGTGCAGATCCAATGATCGACGCCAGTGCTCGAAGTTCAGGACCAGAGAACCGCTCAGCGTTGACGAGGTAATCTTCAAAGGCCTCGTAGGCCATCGGTACAGCAGCTTTGACAATGGCTGCAAGCGCCTCGCCATACACGCGAATCTCGTACTGCGCATGACTATCAATGCGCAAACGCAGGAAATGAAACAGGTTGTGCAGATCGATCTTCCAGTACCACTCTGTGTAGTTGGAGACGGGAAGATTGATGCGTGCGATTTCCCGCGCAAGGTTCGTTCCCAGCAGGTCCTGGTACTCGTCGTAAAGCGCCTGCTGTGTGTGCAGCATCGTTGCACGGATGCGCTCGGCAGTGGGCGTGTCGAAGGCTTCGTCCGCCCGCCCCTGCTTGTTCGAATCGCTCTGGGCGCGCACTTGATCTGGTGCAGGCAGGTAGAACTCATCCTTCATCTCAGAGTACCGACCAGAGTACTCATTCACGTTCGCCGTGCGATGGCGGATCCACTGCCGCGCAACGAAGATTGGCAGTTTCACATGGAACTTGAACTCCACCATTTCGAACGGTGTGGTGTGGAGGTGGCGCATCAAGTAACGAATCAGTCCGCGGTCTTCGTGGACCTTCTTCGTCCCCGAACCATAGGACACGCGTGCAGCTTGCACGATGGCGGCATCGTCGCCCATCACGTCGATCAGGCGAACGAAACCTTTGTCCAAACAGGGAAACTCCTTCCCAACGAGCGCTTGTACCTCTTCTGTCATGCCACAAAGATAGGAGGCCTCTGCTATCAACCTGACTGCGTTGGCAGAAACGGTATGAGCGTCTGAGCGAAGCTTCGGGTGTTCCGGGTTTGAATCCACACGGTACCAGGTCCGCTGAAGAGCATCACAATTCCTTCACCGGAGGCCACGGTCGAGAACAGCCCTCGGGCAGCCTGCTTCAAGCTGTAGTGCATGCCATCGGTGAAGGCCACCATGTGACCAGAATCCACAATGTAGGGCTCACCCGGACCCAGCGTTTTGCTGTACACGGCACCGAAGGAGGTCAAGAAGAGCGGACCTGTTCCCGAGATCTTGCTCAAGAACAGTCCCTCACCAGCCACAAATGCACGCATCGATCCTTGGGCACTCAACGTGAGTGACGGATCCCCAGCAAGGTAGGCGCCAGACTGCGTAAGGATCGATTCTCCGGACAGGTGCATTTCAAGGATATCGCCGGGCGTATCGGGGGCAAGGATCAGTTCCCCGGGGCCGTGGATCGCCTCATAGATCGAGGCAAAGATGGATTCTCCGCCCACGGCTGCCTTCAACGTGCCGAGCAGCCCCTTACCCGACGTCTGCGTGCGAAGCTCTATGCTGGCCGACATCGACAACATTGCACCGGGCTGGGCACGGAACTGTTCCCCCTTTTCTAGGGCAACCCGCAGTGAGCTATACACCGGTCGATGATCAATTTCATAGCGCATAACCAGCTCCGATCCAGTGTGATGTT
>JAURGP010000020.1 GCA_030833725.1 Candidatus Kapaibacterium sp.
GGGTAAGGGGCTCTAACACCGTGTCGATTCCGGGGATGCGATCGCGCTCGAAACCGGTGCTCCGCGTGCCGAGGAGTTCGGGTGCCTGCAGTGCAAGATTGTGTCCCGCCATCATGGCATTGACTTCGCTCACAAGTTCGTCAAGGTCGCGACGGAGGTATCCGTCGGTGTCTACATTGCCGACGACGTACTCAGCGAACAACCGCTCCTCTGCGCTGATGGGAAGGTATCGAATCTGCTCTAGCAGGTCGTCCTCGAGTGTTTCAACATCGCGAAACTGAAAGCCCCCTTCATCATCCTCTTCATCAGGCGAGGAAAAGTCGTTGGTGCGAGCCGAGGAGGGATCTTCACCCCAAATCAACTTGTAGAACTCGAAGCCGTCACGATCGTCAGGAATGAGGGCTTCAGCCTTCGTGTCTGACCCCGATTCCGGACCTGACCCCGATCCTGACCCCGATCCTGACCCTTCCTCTGAACCCGAAACTGCCTCTGTTGTATACGGTTGAGCTCGTTCGGACCTTGTCTGGATCGTAGCATCGGTAGCTTCGTCGCGATCCTCTATCTCGCGCGCATCCTCCAGCATGGGATTGGTCTCTACCTCTGAGCGGACGTGCTGCTCGAACTGCAACGCCGTGAGTTGCAGCAGTTTCAGGTATTGAATCTGCTGTGGCGTAAGCGTCTGTTGAAGCGACGCCTGGAGGTTCAGACCAAGCTTCATGACTTGTCCTCCTGAGCCTCATGAGCCATCCGTACCATTCGGGCTGTCAGCTCTGGGCCGAAGGCGCGTTCTAATGCCTCACGAACGGCCTCAACCAGCAACGTTCCGCTCTGATTGCCACGCTCACGCCCTGGTGTACACTGGTCGAATTGCTCATAGTGCAGGTAGGGTCCGCCGAAGTTGGCAACGCGAATCGGAAACAGGTGGCAGGAGAGTGGCTTCCGGAACGTGGATGTTCCCGCGTGCCATGCCTTTTCGATCGAGCACACGGCAACATCACCTTCGTAGGTCACAAACACGCAGTCGGCATCGTCGATACACGTTGTGGACCAGCCAGTAGGGCTCTGTTCAACAGCTCCATGCACGTGGAGATACTCGCGTGATTGATCCGAGAGGTATGGCAATGCAGCCAGGATACTCTGGTGTACCAACTCGACCTCTTCAGCCAGGAGGGGGGCTCCCGCACCACCTGGGAGCGTGCAGCATGCACCCTTGCAGCGGGCTACATCGCAGGAAAACCTCTGCGTTAGCACGCGGTTATCGATCAAGAGATGGTCCAGCGAAATCATGTCGCCAGAAAAATAGCACACTTTTTGCTAGGGAGAACTACTCCGCTGTTCTACCTGGACGTTCTAAGACGTATCGCATTCGTCACCACCGTGACCGACGACAATGCCATGGCAGCTGCTGCCACCATCGGCGAAAGCAACCACCCCGTGAACGTATAGAAGACTCCCGCCGCCAGAGGGATGCCCAACACGTTGTAGAAGAAGGCGAAGAACAGGTTCTGTTTGATCACGCGTAGCGTGGAATGCGAAATCTCGAAGGCGTGAACAAGCGTGGAGATGTCATTCCGGACAAGCGTAACATCAGCCGTTGATTTCGCGATATCCGTTGCACTACCAACGGCAATGCCGACGTCGGCCTGAGCGAGCGAAGGTGCGTCGTTGATGCCGTCGCCAACCATGGCTACGCGATAGCCTTTGCGCTGCCAGCGTTCAACTTCAGCAAGCTTCTGAGTGGGCGACACCTGCGCAACCACCTGAGAGATCCCCACGGCGTCAGCAACACGTTGCGCCACCGCCGGACGATCACCGGTGACCATCACCAACTCACATCCTCTTGCTCGCAACGCTGAAAGACTCTCGTGGGCATCCCCACGAATCGTGTCGGAGAGGAACACCGCCATCACGATGCGCCCGTCGATAGCTGCCAAGACTAACGTCTCTCCGCGCTGATCGGCATCCTGAACGGCCTGTTGAATCTCGGCTGGTACAAGCAGCATTGCACCGCTCATCAGGTCCTCGTTGCCCACACGTACCTTGTGGCTTCCCACCGTACCGTAGGCCCCCTGCCCAGCAACAGCAGTGAACGACTCAACGTCCTGCCTGTGTGTGCTCTGCGTTGCACCGTACTCCGTGAGGGCCGCTGCGAGCGGATGCTCGGATCGTGCCTCCAGGGAGGTTACCAGCTCCCAGATAGCTGTACGCTCTGGTTGGTTGGGGTGCGACACATACACAACGTGCTGCACGGACGGTCGGCCCTCGGTGATGGTGCCCGTCTTGTCAAGGAGTACCACGGTACAGGACTGTAGCGACTCGAGACTCTCGGCAGAGCTGAAGAGAATACCGTGCTGAGCTGCACGACCACTACCAACAACAACGGCCGTGGGTGTTGCTAGACCAAGGGCACAGGGACAGGCAATGATGAGTACCGTAATTGCCGTGTGCAGTGCGAACAACCATTCATATCCGGTAGGGCCAGCTACGTACCATACTGCAAAGGTTGCGACGGCAATGGCAAGAACCACAGGAACAAACACTGATGCGATCTTATCGGCAAGTCGCTGGATGGGAGCTTTACTCTCCTGAGCTTGCTCTACGGCGCGAATGATCCCTGCCAGAACAGTGTGTGTTCCAACGGCGGTAGCTCGCATGGTCACCGAACCCGTGAGGTTGTGCGTTCCTCCCGTCATGCGCGCACCAGGCGCTTTCTCCACGGGAAGACTCTCACCCGTCAGCATCGATTCATTCACGGTTGTAGTACCGGTAATGATCTCTCCATCGGTTGGGATCTGCTCTCCGGGGCGAACGATGACGGTATCGGATACAAGGATGTCGTGAGAAGGGATCTCCACGTCTGCGCCGTCTCTGCGCACACGTGCTACGGCAGGCTGCAGCTGCAGCAGCGATTGGAGGGCATCAGCCGTGCGGCTCTTCGCGCGGGCCTCCAACCACTTGCCAAGCAGGATCAGTGTGATGATCGTTGTTGTGGTGTCGAAGTATGCTCCGGGATGTGCCGATGAACCTGGGACGACCTGTGGTGCTACCATCACTACCACGCTGTAGATCCAGGCTGCACCAGTACCCAGTGTTACGAGCGTGTCCATGGTTGCGGAGCGATGCGCTGCCGCTCTCCACGCCCCCTCGTAGAATCGCCGTCCACTGTACAACACCGGCAACGTAAGCGTGAGCAACGCAATATTGATCCACACGGTTTGCTGATGATCGACTTCGATCACCATCGACACCATCGACACCACCATCACGATTACGGCAAATGGAATCGCCAGTAGCAACGAGCGCTTCCATTCAGCGGCAACAACCAACTGCCGCTGAGGGATGCTGTCGCGTTGGGAAGGGGGCTGATCGCCATAGATGGCTTCGACAGTGTACCCAGCGGATGAGACGGCTGCTCGGAGAGCATCGTCGGATATAGCACCTGATGCAACCACCGTTGCACGATTTAACATCAGGTTCACGGATACCTGTTCAAGACCGGACACCTGCTCCAAAGCCGTCTCTACGGACGACACACAAGCCGAACAGTGCATTCCGGCGATATCAATATGCCGGACACTGGCGTGGGTGCTACTCATCTGTGCGATAGCTCTCCTTGATCCGCTCTTTGAAGTTCTTCATGAACTTCTCCACCTTGGGTTGCACCACAAAGGCACAGTATGGCTGGCCACCATTCTGGTTGAAGTAGTTCTGATGGTAGTCCTCTGCAACGTAGAAGGCCTCGAAGGGAACAACCTCAGTCACGATGGGGTCAGGCCAGATCTGGGCATCGTTGAGTTGCCGGATATAGGCCTCGGCGATGGAACGCTGTTCGTCCGAATGGTAGAAGATCGCACTCCGGTACTGCGGTCCCACATCGTTACCCTGACGATTCAGCGTTGTAGGATCATGGGCCGTGAAGAACACCTGCAGGATCTCCTCATAGGAGATCACGGCCGGGTTGTAGCTGATCTGACAGGCTTCAGCATGTTTGGTGGTACCGGTGCAGACTGTTTTGTAGTCGGCTGTTTCTTCGGTTCCTCCGCTATAGCCGCTGATGACAGTATCCACGCCCTCGAGCCGTTGGAATACGGCCTCGACACACCAAAAACATCCTCCAGCAACAGTGGCAGTGTGCAACGTAGAATCCATGGATACTTCCCTGACAGATGTGGTAACAGGATGATCTTGCGGTTGGGTTTGAGGGGCAACAGCAAACCACGCAGCAGCACTCACCAGAATGCCCCCTACAAGTGTCAATGCAGAGTATGTCAGTGCCATGGTGTATTGTCCCAGATGAAGGAGATGAAACGATTCAGCCGACACCGCAGAAAACGTTGTAAAGCCCCCACAGATTCCCGTACCAAAGAAGATGATGGTGGTTGTCGACCAGCCACCGCTTCGTTCAGCTCCGCCAAGTAGGGCACCCAACGCAGCGCTGCCAAGCAGGTTCACAACGAACGTCGACCACGGAAATCCCGATGATGGGCCCATGAACTGTGAGACCATGAACCGCAGTCCTGTGCCGATAGCACCACCGCTCATTGCAATCAACAGGTTGAGGATCATGCACAAAGATACGCTGCGTGCCTACCCTCGTACCTACCCTCGTGCGTTCAGCATGAGGTATCTTCGCACGACACGTCTCTAACCTGTTTTCTTTTCCCCCTTCCTTGCCCATGAACCTGTTCAACACTCTTCTGATTCTGTGTGCAGCCACGGCTGTTGTTGCAGCCCAATCTGCCGCTGTTCCTACCACAACCTACGTCGTGGTGCCAGAGAGCGAGCCTCGCGAGCGCTCACTTGATATCACCCAGATGGACCTGACCGTATCGTTTCTTCCGTTTGAAGGGACGGTGTTGGGTAAGGTGGTGCACGCCTACAAGGTTCTACGGCCAACAGTTGACAGTCTCGAGTTCGACGGTATCAAGCTCACCGTCAAGCAGGCCCTGATTAATGGCAAGCCTGTTCGATTCCGCACCACGGATACGTCCGTTCTGGTGTATTGCCAGCCGGCGCTGCAATGGGATCAGACGGGTACGATCGAATTCACGTATGAGGCCAATCCGCGAAAAGGACTGTACTTCATTGGTTGGAATGATCCATCGGGCCGAATGATCCGGCAGATCTGGACCCAGGGCCAGGCCTTTGATCATCGTTACTGGATTCCGATGTACGACGATATGAACGACAAGATGATCACGACAACAACGGTCACCTTCGACTCGACGTACACCGTGATTTCCAATGGCGATCGCACCAGTGTAGTGTCGAACAGCGACGGTACGCGCACCTGGGCCTATGCGATGACAAAGCCCCATGCCAACTACCTCCTGATGCTTGCTATTGGACAGTACTCGTCAACAACGTTTCGAACGAGCCGCGGAGTAGAAACCGAGTGTTACTGGTATCCATGGAAGCCAGAAGCTGTCGAGGCAACCTATCAGTCCATGAACGAAATCATGGACTATCTCGAGGCGGAGATTGGTGTACAGTATCCATGGGGAACTACGTACCGGCAGGTCCCTGTGGCCGACTATGTGTATGGTGCCATGGAGAATACCACGGCAACGATCTTTGGCGACTTCTACCACTCTGATGAGCGTGGCCAACTCGATCGCAAGTACCTCAGTGTGAATATCCATGAGCTGGTGCACCAGTGGTTTGGAGACTTGATCACCGGACGGTCGCGGACGTCTCTGTGGCTGCAGGAGTCGTTTGCCACGTTTTACCCCCACCTCTACCTCCGCACTGCCGAGGGTGAGGACGCCTATCAGTGGAGTCGGCGACAACTTCAAGAGCGGTCGTTGGCAGCGGGACGCAGGGACCGACTGCCGATCGTGCATCCTGATGCCGGCTCGTCGCGCTACTATCCGAAGGGTGCGGCTGTGATCGATATGATGCGATCCACCTTTGGCGAAGATGCCGTGCGACGAGTGCTGAAGACCTTCCTAACGCGCTATGCCTACAATGTGGTGGAGACCAATGACCTTTACCAGGTGTTCCAGGACACCTTGGGAATATCACCGCGCTGGTTCTTTGATCAGTGGCTCTACCGAGGTGGTGAACCCCATTATCGGATCCAGTATCGCTCGGTACCGGCTCCTCAACCCGTGACCTCCGTGATGGTGGAACAGATTCACGCCGTGGACAACCTCACCGGCTACTTCCGGATGCCGATCACAGTAGACGTGTGGTATACCAACGGCACCCATACCGACCAGACAGCATGGATTGATGGCCCGCTGACGGTGGTTGATGTGCCCAATCCCCAAGAGAAGGATGTTGCCTTCGTCCTGTTTGACCCCACGGGGAAGGTGCTGAAAAACATAACGTTCCCGAAGTCGCAGGAGGAGCTCCTAGCGCAAGTACGCATGGCACCAGCGATGATCGACCGTTACGACGCGCTCGTGGCCCTGAACGATGTGGCCATGCCTGATGCCGATCGCCTGGCCATCTTGGTGGATGTGTACACCAAGGAGACCTTCCACGCGATTCGTTCTGCTGCGCTTGATCAGGCTGTGCGGATGATGCAACGAGGTTCCACCGAAGCCTCAGGGATGGTTGGGAAGGGGCTGAGCGACGCCAACGTTGAAGTGCGACGGTCAACCCTACGCGCAATGGAGCGCATTCCCGAATCCCTGCGTGGCACTGCTGAAGGCCTGCTCATGGATCCATCGTTCGGTCTTCAGCGCGAGGCTTTGGAGAAACTCTGGGTGTCATTCCCCGAACATCATGAGCGCTACCTACGTTTGACCGATGGGGCAACATCGCCCCATGCTGCCATTGAGATCACACGTGCCAGTTTCCTGGCTCTAGAGGGTGATACGACAGCATTGACCCAACTGGCCGATTACGCTGGTCCCGGTTTTGAATTCATCACACGCCAGAATGCTATGGAAGCACTCGTGCGTGTTGGAGCAGCGACACCAACGGTGGCCACAGCGATGGTGCAGGCCTGTTTGAGCACGAACAACCGACTGGCCGACCGTGCAGCTGCAGCCGTCACACAGTTGACGGTGTCGGAACCTGCCAAGGACACGTTCCGTGGCGTACTAGATCGCATGACGCTCACCCCGTCCGATCGTGCACGGATGAACCGTCTACTGCGGTGAAGTCAGTAGTTTTGACGTATTCGTAGATCGTTTGACACTCTCGATAGGACCTCATCATGCGACAGCAAGCATTTGCGCTTCTCTGCGCTTGCATCATTACGTGTAGTGGTGCATTCTCAAGCGTCGTAGCACAGGGTACGGCCATCACCTATGGCGTAAGCCAAGGGACCTACCAGGAAATCACTGGAGGAAATCTCCTAGCAACAGGCAGCGAACTCCAAGGGTATGCAGGGACCGTTCTGCTCCCCTTCACCTATAGCTGGGCCGGTGAGGATTACACGGAAGTGGAGGTCTTTGGTCGATCCGGTGCGGTGCGGTTTGGCACGGAAACGATCTATGCATGGGTTACTCATCTGTCGGCCATGGTGAATGGAACGTTACGCACGCAAACGTTGGGTACTGCGCCTAATCGCACGGTGGTGATTCAGTGGCGCAATGCAACACGTGCTCCCCATGGGAGCTCACAAGATCAGTATAACATGCAGGTGCGTATCAACGAGGGTGGTTCCGTGGATGTCGTGTATGGGGCCATGACGGTTACGGCCTACATGCAGCCCGTGATTGGTGCGACGTCTGCATCGAATAGCATCTTTCTGCAAGCTTCATACTGGCACAGTTCGTGGATGATGCCAACCGTACAGACAACGGAAACCGCCTGTGAAGTCATTGCCGGCTGGACTCCTTCGTCCGGCTTGACCTACACGTTCCGCGCGGCCGCTGCTGTTGACGCCTCTGTTGTTGCCGTGTCGTCACCTACCGGAACCTTCGACGCAGGGCAACCGGTCACGGTGAAAGCCATGGTGATGAACCGTGGCACCACGCCGCTCACCTCCGTGCAGGTTGCCTGGTCGATTAGTGGCGTTGCTCAACCAACCATCACGTACGATGCCAATCCCGCCCTGCAACAGGGGGACATGATTGAAGTGCAGTTGGGATCCTTTACGCCAGCAGCAACAAGTTTCAACACGGTCACGATCAGTACGACGAATCCCAATGGAGGAGCCGATGACGTGCCGGGGAACGATGCCATGGTGGAGTACCTCGCTCCACGAGTGAACGGTCTGTTGAACGTGATTCAGAATGGGGCTGCTGGAGCATTCACATCTGTGAGCGCCGGTATCCGCCATCTGGCCAACTCAGGGCTGAAGGGTGATGTGCGTCTGCGCATCTTCGGCACCGAGTACGACGAGCAGATTATCGTTCCAGACATTCCGGAATCCGATTATACGATCACGCTGTTCGCAGCCGAAGGCTACACACCAAACTTTACGTACCATCCATCGAATCAGCCAGGTGCGGGTCTGCTCGACAACGTTGAGCAAGGTATGTATCAGGTGTATATCGTTGGTGAACATGCACATCTCGTCCTGGAGGATCTCCGATTCTCGTTGCCGGAAGAAGGACTATGGGGTGGCCACGTCTGTGCTGGCGATGCAAAGGGGCTCACGATACGTAACTGCAGCTTCGTTGGCGTTGACGATTATGCCAACGCTGTTCCTGGTGTAGCCTCGCTGATGATCCTTCGAACGCCATTTACGTTTCATAACAGTAGCATTCGCAACGTCGAGATGGCCATCGAAGTCGATAATGATGAGGAGGCTGTCCTGATTGATAGCTCGCAGTTCGCGTCAATCGGCTATGGCGCCATCGATGTCATCGGGCAGAACCTGACGGTTCATGCCAATCAGATCACATCGGATTCGACGTCCAGTGCGTTCAACGGTATCTTAGCTATTGGTGCAGGAACCGTGAGTGCCAACACCGTTACGGCGCTTAGAGGCTCCGTAGAGGGTTCGCGAGTTGCTGGCATTGGCGTGCTATCGTTGGATGGCTTTGCTGGTGGAGATCATGGCATCGACGTGTACAACAACATGATTTCCGTATCTGGCACGGAGCTGACATTTGGCCTTGCAGTGTTGCCATCGTCAGCAATCGACCACACGCGCATCGTGTTTAACACGGTAGTCGCTTCTGGTACAGCGCCGATTCATCGATCCGCAGCACTAACGATTGGTAGGGAGTTTTTCCCCGGCACGTCGCAGCAGGAGGAAGAGTTTACCTTGCTGAACAACATCTTGACCAATACCTCTGAACCCGGTGGCTACGCGGTGATCAACGAGTTTGATTATGCAACCATTAGCGACTACAACAACCTGATGACGACGGGTGCGTTGATCGGGCGTTTCAATCAAACTGATGTTGCTCGTGACACGACGGGTCATCCCTTGACCAGTTGGCGTGCAGCGACCGGACGCGACATTAACTCGTCGTCGGTAGCTGTGAGTTTCGTCGGCGAAAACGATCTCCACCTTGCTGAGATCTCCACCAGTCTACTTGGTGCATCCAGCGGCATGGACTTCGTACGCACAGACATCGACGGCCAAGAGCGGCTAGCCCCCTACATGGGTGCCGACGAAGCGATTCCCGTGCCGGTGATCACGAAGCAGCCCCTTGGCAGGTATGCCTGCATTGGTGAGGAGATGCAGTTCAGCATCGAGGTGACCGTGCCGGAAGGGGCTTCGGTAACGTATCAGTGGTATCGTGATGGTCGTCCCATCGTGAGCGCGACTGGACCCATACTTCAGTTTACGTTTGTGACCTTCTCGGTGTCCGGTGTGTATTCCTGCGAGGTAATCGCTACCGACGGCTTCCATACCGAACGGGTGATGTCGGAACCGGCTACGCTGTTTGTTGTGCGTCCTACTGAGGTGATTGACCAGCCGGTATCACAACCGGCGGCTCCCGGATCGACAGTGTCGTTTGAGGTGATTGCCGATGCCATCGGATCGCCCTTTACGTTCTCATCGCGCTACCAGTGGAAGAAGCGCTACTGGGATCCGTCTGCCCAGGCTTACGTTGACACCAACGTGGTGGACAACGACCGCATCTCGGGAGCAACATCATCCCGCCTGACCATTCGAGACGTGGAGATGGTAGATACGTCCGACACCTACGTCTGTGAGGTGATCGGTTACTGTGGTACACTGAACTCTCGTGACGTTCGTGTTTTTTTTCCGCTTCTCCATCTCGAGTATACCGATACGATTTTGTGTAGTTCCCGTCATTATGAGTTAACGTGTGAAGTGTTTCCGAAGGAAGTCCGTGGAGTAGAGCCGACGTTTGTGTGGCGAAGAGACGGTACTCAGATTGAAGATGACTCGATTGTCACTGGAACTAGGACCAATCGAATTCGGTTCAAGCGCGGTGATGCAGCGTATGCTGGTCAGTACTCCTGCGCAGTATCTTATGGGGCGGCCTCCGCCCTGCTCTCTGACAGTGTTTTACTGACTTATGGCGTCAGTCCGAGAATCACGTCACAGCCTATTGGTGCACTAGTGTGCGTTGGAGATAGTGCGACGTTTTCAGTGACGGTTGATGATTCATTAGCCACGACTGAGTGGTATCTAAATGGAACCCGTGTGCCTTGGGCCAATCGACCAACAATCACTTTTGTTGATCTGCGACTTCGGTTTGACGGTCGCATCTTTGCTCGGGTCGTAGGCTACTGTAGTGAGGTAGTTAGCGACACTGTCGATTTCTCAGTACGAAGTACTCCACGCATTACGAAGCAGCCAGAGGACATCACGGTGTTCGACGGTGACGTGGTGCGATTCACGGTAGAGACAGATGAGCAAGAGCCCCTTACCTATCAGTGGTTCCGCAATGATTCGCTGGTGGACAGTGCCGGATCGGCAACGTATGAAGTTGAAGCTGGCATTACTGGTGAACAGGCCGGAGAGTACTACTGTGTGGTGAGCAACGTGTGCGGCAGCGACACATCTGCCGTTGCTACGGCGTCGATTACCGTAGGTGTACAGGAAACCGACTTGTTGCCGGGTGGCTATCGCTGTGGCGTGCCGCAGCCAAACCCCGCCATGGATGCATTCCGCCTGTCGTATGCCTTGCCATCCTCGCAGCACGTACAGATCTCGATTGTGAACACGATCGGGGCTGAGGTGGCTACACTTCTCGATGCGCCGATGGATGCCGGTGGACATACTGTCGAGGTAGATCTGCGCTCGCTGAATGTTGCGCCAGGCATGTATCTGGTGAACTTCCAGGCCGGTGGCGTGCGCACGGCTCGCACGGTGATGATTGTGCGCTAACGCAGGTTGATCACTGTCCACCCCGTTGGGGGAACATAGGAAAACGTCGAGGCTGCTATCGTAGGATTACGAAGCAGCCTCGTGACGTTCCAGACAGACTCAACACCCGACTCCGAGACGCTGATCGACGTGATGGTGCCCTTGGCATTCAGAGCGATGTCGGCGTGCGTCACGCCAGCGATGGTGGCTGAAGGGTCAGGTGGAAGGAGTCGGATCACCGTGGTGGGGTGCGTGCGCAGAACGGTTGGTACGTACACGTTCATCAAGACGAAGAACACGCGATCAATCGACATGCTCTCTGCGTTTGGCTGATACCGGTTGACAATCACCGTTGTTGTTGCCGATTGGACGTTCCACACCGTGGTCGCGTCGCAGATGAACAACCGGTCGGACACCTCGATACGGTACTTGCCACCTTTCTGCGCCCGAACTCTGCCGCGCATTCCCTGAGATTCGAACGACACATCAACCGATTTCAGGGAACCGTACCTCGATCGAAAGGTGTCGATGACTGTTGATGATTGCTGAGCAACGGCGGATACCGATGCTATCACGGCGCAGGCAAGAGCGAGCATCAAACGTGGCATAGTGTGTTATCGTAGGTGGGCATCAACACGACCTCGTGTGCCGGCATAGGACGTGAGTTCGGCATCAATCGAGCCGATGGGAATCTTCGTGCGCACGCGTACCGGAACAGCCCTGTCGTCGGCCGACATCCACATGCGTAGTCGACCTTCAAAGGCGAAGGGGCTTCCCGAGGCGATCTCTGGTTCGATCACCACACAGTCGAAGGTGCCAGCTTCTACCGTGATGCGCTCTCTACCCAGCACCTTCACGCGCAGATCGTGCGTTTCACGATCGAAGAAGTTCTGAAGGCGGATCACGTCGCCGCGGCGTGCCTGCTTCAATGGTTGGGTTCGAACGTAATAGAACGCCGAGACCACATCATGCACAAATGGAGGCACGGTAAATGTGCCTTCAGTCGTCGTGGCGGTTTTGGCTACCTGATCGAAGACGGCCTTGAAGTCCCTCTTGTAGGTGTTCTCGCGCGTGCGTTGGGTGAACTGCCAGGGGAAGATGCCCTCCATGTCGATCCACGTTGTGTACGTATCGCGCACCTTGTAGATCAGCTCCAGCGACTTGTGCGACTGCACCGTAAACTGCACCACGTAGCATGGACGACGTGATACGGTGGCCGGCTGTTTGGCTACCTGAAACACGGCCGTGCCAGCGCTGATGAAGGCGTAGCTGATGTCGTACTCTAGGCGCTCACCAAGGTGAAAGGCTGTGTTGGGAATCGAACGCAGTGGAGGTGCCGACGAATCTGATCGCAGTGTAACGGCACTCAGCATGATTCCAAGAAGGAGCACTCCGAGAAGAGTGGGCCCGGCAGGATTTGAACCTGCAGCCAACGGATTATGAGTCCGCTGCTCTAACCATTGAGCTACGAGCCCCTTACCAATCATGAAGATGTCGGTTAGTTGAACAACCCAACAAACACTCCGAGTTGTGCACTCAGTGCCGTCATGCTGATGTCCGAGGGTACATTGGCCACTGTGGCGATACGGTTACCCAGCCAACCGCTGGCATCGAACTGGTAGTTATAGGCAACCTGACCGCGCAGAGCGATGAAGGGCGTAACGGCGTATTCAACGTTGACGCGTGGGGCAAGGTAGAGCGTACTGCGCTCTAGTTCCGAGAACGCATCTGGGGACGTTGCGATCGGACGATAGTCGTCCCACGACCGCTCACCATCACTCTGATATCGTGCAATGGTTTGTGAGCCAAAGCCAAAACCCAATCCGGGCAGAATGGCCAGTCCCTTTGCCGGAACCAGCGCGTAATCAACGTGGATGGCGCGGTTACTCATCGTGTAGGCCATTGTCCGGGTTCCAGATACGCCATCGCCAAGATCTACGTTCGACTTCGATGTTTGGGTCGAGCCGGCCACCCAGCTGAAGCCAACGCGAAGATTCGGCACAATACCTACGGCTGTAAAGATTTCGGCACCCCACTGAATCATCGGTGTGCTCAGGGCATCCAGTCCCATTGTTTGGGCAGCGGCGTTCAGGTCTTCGACATTCGGAAAGGCAACGTTGAAGACTGGACCAAGACCTACAGCGAAGTACGGCACAACTTCGTCCTGGAGAGGAGACTCATCAAAGCTGAGATCGTCGAGTCGGTCATCCTGGGCAGACAGTGATAGTGTCCCGGTGATGACAAGCGTGATGGCACAAAGCCAACGTACCATGATAGTTCTCCTGATTGAATCTCTTGATCGAAACGGTGGCGCAAAGATACGAAGTCGGCCAAGGGTGGTATGCAGCGGGTGGATTGGCCGGATCGGTTTCCGTAGTTTGCCGTGATGAAAATAGTTGCTTGTGTGCTTGCAGGGGGCTTGGGCGTGCGGTTGTGGCCTCGCGCAACCGAGAAGCATCCGAAGCAGTTCAGTCACATGCTCGGTGATGGCACCCTGATCCAGAATACGGTGATGCGGTTGCTTCCCTTTGTGGATACGTCGGATATCTGGGTGGTGACGACTCGTGACCTAGCCGCCCACGTGTCGGAGCAGCTGCCGCTGGTTTCGCCAGATCACGTTATCCTTGAGCCGTTCGCGCGGAACACCGGCCCGTCCATCGGACTGGCAGCATCCGTCATCACAGCGTCGTATAACGAAGATGTGGTGATTGTCGTGTTGCCCAGCGACCATCTCGTGATGAATGTTCGGGAGTTTCAGATAACGCTCGACCGGGCCTGCGTTGCAGCAGAGAGCGCCGATACCATTGTTACCATTGGTGTAACGCCTACACGATCGGAAACAGCCTACGGCTACATTCAGGTGGGCGACACCTTAGATCTGGAGAATCCTGTACTCAAGGACAAGGTACATCGTGTCCGCACGTTTGCGGAAAAACCCGATCTGGCGACGGCGCAGCGATTCATCGACGCTGGCGATTTCGTGTGGAACTCGGGCATCTTTGTAGCGCGTGCCCAAGTGATCATGGACGCCATCGACCAACACCTCCCCGATCATGGCCCGCTGCTGCACATCGCGCGCAAGGCTCTGGGGACGGAGGAGTACGATGCCGTGCTGGAGTATCAGTTTCGACAGATGCGCAGCGTGTCCTTCGATGTGGGAGTCATGGAGAAGGCTACCAACGTTTGCGTCGTGGACGGCTCGTTCGGTTGGTCGGATGTGGGCACATGGGACGAGCTGTATCGTTTGTCGATGAAGGACGGAAAGAACAACGTGATCGAGGGGAACGTTGTAACGGTCAACACCCACAACTGCTTCGTGAGTAGTCAGACGGGCAGGCTGGTGGGGATTGTTGGCGTCGACAACCTTGTGGTAGTGGAAACCGAGCAGGCGTTGATGATCTGCAATCGTGGCAAGACCACCGATGTGCGAGATCTTGTGGATCTGCTCCGACGCCGTCATATTGGCGGTCCCCTGTAATCAGCGACGCCTAGGACGCATCTGAGTGATAGCAGCACTTATCATCCTTGCTCTCGGAAGTTCTCCCTCCGGATCTCCCTCCTCCGACACACTACAGCTGCGCGCCGACCAAGCTGAGCGCGCAGCAGATTCTCTGCGAGCGGAATGGGATCTGCTGTGGAAACGGAGCGATAGTCTCCGTATCGAGTCGATGCTACTGCGCATGAAGAGCAATCAGTTGCGCAAGCAGGCCGCGGCGTTGCGGGCCGAGATCCAGGATACAACACCACCAACTCCCTCCAGCGACGAGTTGATCATGGCCTCCGTGATGGCCCGTGCAGCAGCCGTGCGAGGAGGGAAGCAGCGATCAGGCCAAACGCTGAGTGACACCATCACTGCCGAGGTGATGAAGGTAGATCCCGACGAGGGGATTGCATCGTACTATGCCGATGCCTTTCATGGAAAGAAGACCTCCAGTGGCGAGGTCTTTAACATGCACGATAGCACGTGCGCCCATCGGTGGTTGCCGTTTGGAACACGCGTGCGCGTCACGAATCTGGACAATGGCAAAGAAGTCATCGTACGTGTCAACGACCGCGGTCCGTTCCATCACGGACGACTCATCGACATGTCCAAGGGGGCAGCACACGCCTTGGGGATGATCCGAAACGGCACGGCTCGCGTGCGCATCGAAGTGGTACTAGCCCCCTCCCCGGAGGATGATTCTACAGAAACGGAACCTTAGCCACCTCGGCAGCAAACGTGGTACCTCGGGCTGCAATCTCGATCGCTGTACCTGGTTCCTTGTGCTCTACTGTAACGTAGCCCATGCCAATACCTGTCCCGAGGCCCGGCGAGTGCGAGCCACTGGTCACCTTACCAATCACTGCTCCTCCGGAAACGATGTCGTAGCCGGGACGGGGAATGAGTTTCTCGGACTTCATCACGAAGCCAACCAACCGGCGTGTAGGTCCGGCATCCTTGGCAGCCTGGATGGCTTCTGAACCGTTGAAGACACCCTTCTTGAGCTTCGTAATCCAACCAAGGCCTGCCTCGATGGGATTGGTCGTTTCGTCGATATCGTTGCCGTAAAGGCAGTAGCCTTTTTCCAGACGGAGTGAGTCCCTCGCACCAAGTCCGATCCAGGCGATGCCGTGTTCGGCTCCCGCCGACCACAGTGCATCAACAACCTGCGCGGCAATGGTCTCGTCGCCCTTAAAGTAGAGCTCGAAACCTAACTCACCGGTGTATCCAGTGCGCGAGATGATCATCGGGACTCCTGCCAGCGCTCCCGTACGGAAGGTGTAGAACTCCACCTCGCTGAGGTTGACGTCTGTAAGCTTCTGCAGAACGTCCAGGCTCTTCGGACCCTGGACAGCCAGCAGGTGCGTCTCATCGCTGTCATTCACGATCCGAGCATCTGGAAACTGAGTGGCGTTTTCGGCCACCCAAGCCCAGTCCTTGTCGATGTTTGCACCGTTGACCACCAGCATGTAGTGATCGTCTCCGAGGCGGTACACGAGAAGGTCGTCTACGATGCCTCCGTTCAAGCGACACATCGCTGAATACTGAGCCTGACCAATGGTAAGCTGCGAGGCATTGTTTACGGTGAGTTGCTGTACGAGGTCTAACGCCTGCGGGCCGGATACCATGAACTCACCCATGTGCGACACATCAAACACACCCACACCGGTCCGTACAGTGCGATGTTCTTCGATGATACCAGTGGGATACTGAATCGGCATCTCGAAGCCTGCAAAGTGCACCATCTTGGCGCCAGCGGCTATGTGGAGGGAGTGAAAGGCGGTTTTTTTCATCGTGGGTATCCGTGGTTGTTGACGCGCAAAGATCATGAAAAAACGCTTGACAACACCGGACCACTGCACTACTTTTGGCGTGGCTACTGCTCAACGGGACATTGACTGTAGCTAACCTTGTCTGGTGGGACGTGGCATAACGGGGGACGTGAAAACTCCGTTATGGACGACTCGGCTCCTCGAGCCGAGTCGTTTTTTTTTCGAGCAGCTCCTGAGGTTGAAACACCTCACGGATTTCCTGTTCCACCGTTCGAAACTCATGGTACCGGTCCTGATCACGCAGAAAGCTGGCCATGATTTCCAGATGCCATGGCGGCAGCAGCGTTACGTGCACCTTGTCGCTCAGGTTGAACGACGGATAGTACGACGCCACAACGCCTGTAACGCCGTCCATGCACGTGTGAATGAAGCTGGCGACGCCTTCGTCCTGCGTTGCTTCTACAAGGATGTGCACGTGATCCTCCCGCACACAGCTCTCGGTGTAGATGCACAGGGTTTCGGTAGCAGCCTGCATGACGACGTCCATGATTTCTCGTCGCGCAAGCCGGGGAATGCGCATGCTGGTTGAGGCTGGCAACAACATCACGTGCAGACCGATTCCGCGCATGTTGCCGTTGGATGAAGTTGTCATGGAGAACTCCTCTTGGTTTTATCGTGGGTTGTAACGTGGTTGGTAACGTAATACCACGTGACGGCAGCGCGCGTGCACGTGACATTGCCAGTACGTGATCGTTACCGGGAGTTTACCTTTCCTTTATTTGGACTTAGTCCAAATAGCGCTATATTCGGACCAAATTGATCCGTCATTCATGTTCACGAGGTCATCGTATGTGGTCACTCTCGACGTCAATTCGGTTTGTTTCGGTCATCGTAGCTCTAGCAGCAGTGCTCTCCGCCTGTGATAGCAGCAGCACCAATCCCGATCCACTGGTGATCCCCACCAGCTATCCTGGCGATGGATTCCAGCAGAACGCAGAAACGGAACTGGAGGTCCTGACCCATCTGCAGAACCTTACAGATCTGATGCATACCGGAAGAAGCGGTGTCACCATAGATGTTTCAGACCTCGTTGCGGCCATAGCGCCCTTGCGTGTACTTGCGGAGCCATCGTTCCAATCCATTGCTGACATATATGCACTTGACCTAGCAGCCTCTACGGGCGGTACCTACGATCCATTGAAAGCTCCTGATCAAAACAATCAGGGAGGGGTCTATGGGGGATACCTCCTCGATGAGCATGGAGTAGAGGTGCAACAGTTGATCGAGAAGGGTCTGTATACGACAATGTGCTACGACCACGCCGTGCAACTGATGAAGAATTCGTCACTGACAATCCCTCAGCTTGATGCCGTAGTGGCAATCTTTGGCGCCACCCCAGCGTTTACCAACAGTGACGTTGCCACTACCAACAGGGATCGTTTCGCAGCCAAGTACGCTGCTCGCAGAGACAAGGCCGACGGTACCGGGCCGTATACCCGCTTCCGCGACGGTGCACTCTTGGCCCACGGTGCCATTACGGCAGGCGCCAACTACCTCACTCGGCAACGAGAAGGATTGACGGTTATGCGTCAGAACTGGGAGCGATCCCAGATGGCCACGGTGACGAATTACCTCTACACAGCCATCGATAAACTCTCACAAACGACAGTGTCCGATTCTGATCGTGCGACAGCGATCCATTCGATCTCGGAAGCGGCAGGATTCGCAATTGGTTTTCGGTTCCTAGAGCAAGGCGTAAGTGTCATCACAGAAGACCAAGTAGACGAACTGCTTACGGGAATGCGCATTCCTGCAGCTGGCCCGTGGACTCCGTATCTGTTTTGGCAGAACCCTACAGAGACACTACCGGAACTGCAGGCAGTGATCACGAAGATTCAAGAGATCTACGGATTCACGCCAGAAGAGATGGAGAGCTTCCGGTTTAACTGGGTGACAGTACAAGGGCGTTAACCATGAACATGGTTCACCGACTAGGGGCAATTGTTACCGTGGTGGTACTCGCTGCAGCTTGCACCGAAACGAGCACGCCGCCGCAGGATGTCTTCAACCGTCAGCAGATGCTGCAAGAGGTGGCCGACGGCCTGATCGTTCCGGCATTCGATACGCTGCTGCAACGAACGGATCTCCTAGCAGCGGCTGTGAAACGGCTATCTGTAGCATCGTCCCCTGAGGACGTCGCCTCGGCACAGAGCGCGTGGGTTTCGGTAGCGGAAGCATGGCAGGACGCGCGGCTGTTCAGTTTCGGTCCAGCAGAAGGCATGTTTGGTACGCTTGCCGAGAACATTGGAACATATCCCGTGAGCGTGAGCAAGATCACCGCCCGTATCGAAGCTGGTGATACGGCACTGCGCGGCTTTGATCGTGATGCCTGGGGTATCTACGGTGCCGAGTACCTGCTGTGGAACGATCCACTCACCGTCCACAAGCTCGCCTACCTGCGAGCTGTTGTGGCCAAGGTACGTGCCGAGGTTGTATCAGTTGCCGAGGCTTGGCGGCAGAGCTATCGGACTACCTTCGTCGGACGCAACGGTACCGATCCCGGCAGCGGAACATCGATGTTGTTCAACGCAACGATCTTCAGTTTCGAACAGATGAAGAACTACGGGCTGGGGCTACCGCTGGGACGATTGGCGGGCCAGTCTGGGCCGGAGCCGCAGGCCGTGGAAGCGTACTATAGCGGGCGGTCCCGTGATCTGCTGAAGCGTCACTACGCCGCCGTGATGCGCATCTGGGAGGGGGCTTTGCCAAATGGCACGAAGATCCAGGGCTTTCGGGACTACCTCACCACCGTAGCTAATGGTCAACGATTGATTGATGAAACGCTTGTTCAGCACAAACGCGTCGAGGATGCCTTTGCGAGCGTTCCCACATCGGAGCCACTGTCGGACTTAGTACGTGCCAATGATGCTTCGGTGATGGTATTGCACACAGAGGTTCTGAAGCTCACACGGTTTCTGAAGAGTGAGCTCTCGTCGCTACTGGGAATCGCGATCACGTACTCCAGCGGTGATGGCGATTAGTCGGTGGGTACTGTTGTACCTACAGCAGCAGGTGCCGGCAACGGCACTTGCTGCTGTGCGTATTGTGTTTGGCCTACTCATGCTCGCAAGCTGCTTACGGTTCATCGCCCTTGGCTGGATTGAGCAGCAGTACATTCTACCCAAGATCCACTTCCCCTACACTGGCTTTGAGTGGGTAGCCTCACTTGGCTCGCCGGGGATGTACATCATCTTTGGCCTGATGACGGTTGCCACGGTTGGGATGATCCTTGGAGCATGGTATCGCCTAAGTGCGATTGTGTTCTTCCTCACGTTCACGTACGTGGAACTGATCGACAAAACCTACTACCTCAATCACTACTACTTCGTGAGTCTGGTGGCCTTTCTGTTGTGCCTCGTACCAGCTCACGGAGCATGGTCAATCGATGCGCGCCGTTCGGCAGCTCAAGCCCGTACAACCGTGCCACGCTGGACATTCGACATCTTCCTGTTTCAACTCACGGTGGTGTACGTGTATGCCGGAATTGCCAAGATCAACGAGGCATGGCTGCTGGACGCCATGCCCCTGCGGATCTGGATGCCAGCCCACGATGACCTCCCCGTGATTGGCTCGCTGATGTCCATACCCTGGATGCCGTGGGTGTTTTCGTGGGCAGGCATGCTCTACGACATCTCCGTGCCGTGGTTCCTGATGCATCGCAGAACGCGGTGGTTTGCCTACGCAGCCGTTGTGGGCTTCCATTTGGTTACCGGGATGATGTTTCAGATTGGGGTCTTTCCGTTGGTGATGATCGGTATGACGCTGCTGTTCTTCATCCCTGCACCCGTAACGGTAGCCCCTTCCACTCCCACGCTGCGACCGGTCCACGCAGTGATAGGACTGTTCATTGTGCTACAGCTACTGACCCCCTGGAGATTTCTGCTCTACCCCGGCAATCTCTACTGGACGGAGGAGGGCTACCGGTTCTCGTGGCGCGTGATGCTCGTGGAGAAGGCCGGCACGGCGACGTTTTCGGTCACCGATCGCCGGACGGGACGAACGGGGATTGTCGATAACCGCATGTTCCTGAATGAGCATCAGGAAAAGCAGATGAGTTTCCAGCCCGACATGATCCTCCAGTTTGCGCACGTGCTGCACGACCACTTCGAACGCATGGGCATGACGGATCCGATCGTGACGGCTGATGTGTGGGTGACCATGAATGGTGAATCCAGTACACAGTTAGTCGACCCTACTGTCGATCTCTCTCGTGAGCAGCTTGGATTTCACCGAAATGCCTGGGTGCTCAGTGATGAGTAGTTGGGGAATCACTGTACCACTGGTACTACTGGCACTGCTTGCTGTGAGCAGTTCAGCTCAGGATACCATACAGATCAAAACCATCGAGGTTCGTGATCAGCGTCACGGTCTTGGTATGGCCGTTCTCTTCATGGACGAGATCACAGCCGATGCCATCTTCGCAGGTCGTAAGACCGAGTTGATACCCATTGACACACGATGGATGACAACCGCTACCAACAATGCCCGTCAAGCCTTCGCTTCCGTAGCGGGTTTGAACATCTGGGAGTCCGATGCTGCGGGTCTCCAGCTAGGAATTGGTGGTAGGGGGCTTTCCCCGGATCGTACCAGTAACTTCACCACTCGACAGAACGGCTACGATATCTCGGCCGACCCACTGGGTTATCCTGAAAGCTACTACACACCACCGTTTGATCTCGTAGAACATATCGAGGTGGTACGTGGTGGTGCTGCACTTCGGTACGGCACGCAGTTCGGTGGCGTGATCAACTTTGCATTTCGCCCTCCTGTGCATACCGCCGCACTAGCATCCCGCGTAGCCGTCAGTGGAGGGTCCTTCGGATTTGCAAGTGCTCTGGTAGACATCTCCGGCACGCTGGATCAAACGGAGTATCGAGCCTTTTACCAAGGCAAGCGCGGAGATGGCTGGCGTCCGAACAGTGACTTCACCATGCATACGGCCCACGCGATGGTAGATCATCACCTCAGCGACCGCATGCGCTTGCGGGCAGAGTACACGGGGATGCACTACGTGGCCCATCAGCCGGGCGGCCTCACCGATCGCCAGTTCGAACAGGATCCTCGGACGTCGATCCGGGCACGCAACTGGTTCGGTGTTGACTGGAATCTCTTTGCTGTGCGACTCGACTACCTGCTTGGTGAAACAACCACGCTGCGTTCACAGTGGTTTGGCAACATCAGTCAGCGCACATCACTTGGGAATCTGGAACGGATTACGATGGTGGATCTCGGCAACAACCGGACCATGATCGATGGTACGTTCCGGAACATTGGTACCGAGACGACCATTTCATGGGATGCCGAACCTCTGGGGCTGCCGTGGTCGTTTGTCTCGGGAGTACGGTTGTTCCAGGGTACAACCACGCAGCAGCAAGGTGATGCTTCGAACGGATCCGGACCAGACTTTGCCTTTCTGCACCCCAACAACCTGGACGTATCGGACTACACCTTTCCCAACAGTAATGCGGCAGTGTTTTCCGAAGGTATCCTGCGGTTGGGCGGCGGATGGAGTGTGGTGCCAGGCATCCGTCTGGAGCACATCGTCACCCGAGCGAACGGGTGGTACCGGCAAACCGTTCGGGACCTTGCTGGCAACGTGGTGGCTGATACCACCATCAACGAAGACCGGTCTCGCAGCAGGACGATTCTTCTGGCAGGGATCAGTCTCTCGTGGAAACCCACCGATGCCATCGAGTACTACGCGAATGCCGTACAGAACTACCGGTCAATCACCTTCAGTGATCTGCGGCTGGACAATCCTAATCTTGTCATCGACCCCAACATTGGCGACGAGCGTGGCGCTACCTTCGACGTAGGTGCGCGTGGCCGACTCACACCATGGCTTGCTTTTGATGTGAGTGGTTTCTATCTGCTGTACAACGATCGGATCGGAGAGATCCTGCGCAGCGATCTGGCTCCTCTCTACCTCCCGTATCGGTATCGCTCCAACATCGCCGACGCCTACACCGCCGGTATCGAGAGCATGATCGACTTCGACCTTTCCGATGCAGCAGGGTGGGAACCATCGGCTCCTCATGTTCACCTTCTGTTGAATGCCTCATACCTGACGGGGCAGTATACGTCTTCCCAAAACACAGCCGTCGATGGTAAGCGGGTCGAGTTTGTGCCGGCCTACACCATACGCACCGGTGTTCGTACGTGGTGGCAAGGGGCTTCGGCATCGGTGATGGTTCATGCAGTGGGGGATCACTACACCGATGCATCCAACACCACGGCAACTGCCACGGCTGTCACAGGCCTGATTCCAAGCTACATGGTGGCCGATGTCACCCTAGCCTATCGATGGAAGTCTGTGGAGCTCTCGGCAACCATCAATAACGCCCTAGACCATTCCTACTTCACCCGGCGTGCAGTGTCCTATCCGGGGCCGGGCATCATTCCAGCTGAGGCTCGTTCCATCGTGCTGACAATGTCATGGAACGGTGATATCATCACCGAGGTACTATAGGCAGTTCCCGTATCCTTGTACCGATGCACAACGCTGTCTTCTACATTCTGGCTGTGGTGGCCTTGCTGTGGCCTGCAGTTACCGGGCCGGTGGCACTGGTAGCGGGTATTGTGATTTCTCTGGTTTTCCGTCTGTCCGTACCGGCAGTCGTTAAGCCCTGGACCTCGCACCTGTTAGGTGCGGCAGTTTCGCTCCTTGGTGCCGGAATACCCTTAGCTACGGTGATTAGTAGCGGTGGTAGGGGGCTGGGGTTCTCGCTGGCACTCATCGTGGGAACGTTGGTCGTGGGGGCACTGCTAGCACGGAAGATGCAGGTCGATCGGGAGATTGGTACGTTGATTTCGAGCGGTACCGCTATCTGCGGCGGTAGTGCTATCGCAGCCGTTTCTGGTGCGGTCAAGGCAAAACCCGAGCAGACGGCTATTGCCCTAGCGATTGTGTTTGTCTTGAACGCGCTGGCCGTGTTCATCTTTCCGCCGCTGGGAACGTGGTTTGGCCTTACGGGGGAGCAGTTTGGCATGTGGGCAGCCATGGCCATTCATGACACGAGTTCCGTGGTAGCTGCGGCCGTAGCCTACGGTAATGGAGCCGAGGCCGTTGCTGTGCCGATGAAGCTCGCCCGTGCTCTCTGGATTATACCCGTTGCTGCTGTCATTGGACGCATCTATGCTGGTAAGGGTGGCGGTAAACTACCATGGTTCCTGGCCACCTTCGTTGCTCTTGCCGCCTTCTTCAGCCTGTTCCCGGAGTTCGGACACGTAGGCACGTTGTTGGCCGATGCTGGCAAGAGGCTACTCGTGTTGGTGCTCTTTCTGATTGGTGCCTCCATTACGAAGTCGTCACTACAGGTCATGGGGCGATCGTCCGTGATACTTGCTGTGACGTTGTGGTTAGGCATCAGCATCCTTTCACTGTGGGCAATTCTGTCTTTTTCATCGATTGTATAGGAGATGTGGTGTGAATCTGAAAACACTTGGGCTGATCGCCCTAGCGATTCTGGCCGTTGTCGTGGTGACGAATGTCCGCGCCGGAAACACACGTTCCGTCACTCCCAAGGAGGCCAATACGCTGGTCGCCAAGAAGCAGGCCGTGCTGATCGACGTGCGTGAGGCGGGCGAGCTGGCAGAGTCGGGTACGGCGAAGGGGGCCTACTGGCTTCCAATGTCGAAACTTAGTGCCAATAGTCCGGAGATGCAGGACCTTCTGAAGAAGATCAACCCTGATGGCAAGAAGGACAAGGAACTCATCTTCTTCTGTCGCTCGGGCGGCAGAGCCAACACTGCCGCTGCAACGTTCGACAAGCTTGGCTTTAAGGTGGTCAATATGGGCGGGTTTTCCAGCTGGCAGGCAGCGGGTTTACCGGTAGAGCAACGTAAGTAACAATCAAACTTCTCTGTAGAAAGGCATCTCATGTTTGGAGCAATCAAAACCATGTTCGGTGGGGGCAATGAAGCCGTCGCCGAAGCAATCAAGAATGGCGCTGCGATCATTGATGTACGCACGAGGGCCGAGTACAGTGGCGGTCATGTAGCTGGCTCGAAGAACATCCCACTTAATGAGTTAGGTAGCGCACTGTCTGGTTTACCGAAAACGAAACCAGTCGTGTTCTGCTGCGCTTCTGGAGCCCGCAGTGGGCAGGCAGCAAGTATGGCTCGTTCAGCAGGCTACGACGCACATAATGGTGGCCCGTGGACAGCCGTGAATCGCATGGTGGCCGAGCAGGTGTAGGCAAGTAGGCAGAGTGTAGCGTATGTGCGTAAACGACTGAGGGGTTGAGATCAATTCAGATCTCAACCCCTCGTACGTTGTTGCTATGGATGGAGAACTACTCTACATCCCACCATACTCGCGAGAAAATTGTGAGTCCACTAGGCATGTTAGCTCCGTTATAAAGCCGCTCAGACTGTGGATATGCGAATCTGCGTGGAATATCACTTCCGCTAACCGGCGTCAGTGCTGGAATACCAGTCCTGCGCCAATCAGTGAACGACTCACTCTGCGTGTACATAGCAATGTACTTCTGCGTCATGATGTGCTCTAGAGTAAGAGCATCAGCACCAGGATCTACTGCTGCCTGAGCAACGTAGGTATCAGCATCAGCATCGGCCACACCGGTACGCGACAGCGAAGCACGGATGGCTTCAAGGTAATCTGCGTGAGCCCCCTGCTTATCTCCACCCCGCATTCGCGCCTCTGACGCGACGAATTTCATCTCGGTGAACGTAATGAACGGAACGGCCGAGTTGATGCTGGTGTAGAATGGTCCAAGCCAGCTATCGGTAGAGTAGCCACCTGCGTCATCAGCAATCGCATAGAATGGCAAACGAGGGTCGCTTGTAGCGTTCATCAACTCAGCCAGCTTAGGACCGAACGTGACATCGCCACGCTGCTGGTCGAACTGGAACCATGGATTAGCTTCGGTTTGTGCAGATCCAAAGTAGAACTGCCAATCATCATCATTGGATCCCATGGCGCTCTGCGCTGCTGCCAGTGCTTCCTGAGCAGCCGCAGCATCACGCTTCACACGGTGAAGCGCTAACCGAGCCTTCAATCCATAAGCGGCCTTCGTCCACGCAGATCGATCACCTCCAAACATCAAGTCATCGCCACGGGGCGACATGGCACTCGAGGCAGCCGAGAGATTGGTGATGGCTTGATCTACCATTGCTGTGAGGTCGGTGTAGACCTTCTGTTGAGCATCGTAAGCAGGCTGTGTGTTAACAGCCCCTTGCAGTGCTGCCGAATTAGGTACATCGCCCCACAAGTCAGTGACGGTGAGCATGTTGAATGCGTACATCACCTGAAACACGCCAGTGTAGTGGGGTGCACCGTCCGCGATGGAACGATCAATCAGGATTTTTAAATCATTGAGGGGGCCAGAGTAGACGCCTTCCCAGGCGTTGTTGATGTCTGCCTCCGTGAACTGGTAGTTATAGATGCCAAGGTGTTGACGGTCCAATCCGAAGTTATGCTGCGTAATCACACTGGCAAATCGACCAAAGTCGCCACCTAACACATATGCCGACGAAGCCTGAATGACCGGGAGCACTACGTCGTAGGATGCGGTTTCCGGCTGCGTAGGATTAACGTTCACGTTGGGATCGATCCATGAGTCACACGCTGAAAGCGCAAGAACCATGAAGCACAGCCCGATAACTAACTGCTTTCTCATTGTATAGTTCCTTGAAAGACAATAATGCGTGTGGATTACAGATTCAGGTTGAAAGCGAAGACGAAGCTCTTCGTATTCGGCATGTTGAAGTAGTCAAGGCCCTGACCGCTGGCGGCCCCTAACAAGCTTGTCTCAGGATCAACGCCGCGGTAGTCCGTGCTCAACCACAGGTTCCGACCAGTGAATGATACCGTAAGTCCGCTAAAAGGTGTCGAATCCATCACACTGGTTGGAATCGTGTACGATAGTGTGACTTCGCGCAAACGAATCCATCCGGCATCCTCAATAAAGTCCTCCGTGTTACTGCCAAAGAACCCGTTGCCATTACCGAGGGACATCCAAGCTTCGCCGTACGGCACTTCAATATCATTGGCAGCGCCATCCGAGGCCTTCACACCGGTAAACACCTTTGTTCCCTCGCGATCTGCCGTCTCTTGGTGTGTACCAAAGAAGTACAATGCACCGCGTGTGCCGTTCCACATCACGCCACCACTACGAATATCGAGTTGCGCCGACAAGCTCAACCCCTTCCAGCGGAATGTGTTGCGAATGCCCATGAGCCAATCCGGATTGAAGTTTCCGAAGGCCTTCTCTTCAGGATCTAGAATTGGATAGCCGTAGTTGTCGGAATTGGGATCGTCGTCGATCAGAACGTTTCCACTCTCATCCCGCAGCCAACCAAAGCCAAAGATCGAGCCGTATGGCAGCCCCGCGACAGCGCGAACGGACGAACCAACGAATCCTCCAAGGAAGATGTTGTCCACGCCAGGAGCAAGGCGCTCTACCGTACTAACGTTCCTCGTAAAGTTCACCAAGATGTCCCACGAGAAATCGGATGTGCGAATTGGCGATCCACCAAGCACCACTTCGATACCAGAGTTTCGCATGGCTCCAGCATTCTTTAGCTGATTTGTGTAGCCACTTGATCCAGCGATAGGCACAGCGAAAATCTGATCGTCAGAGAGTTGATCGTAGTACGTGAAGTCAATGTCTACACGTCCGTCCAAGAATGCAGCCTCGAAGCCAAACTCAATCGATGTGGTGGTCTCCGGACGCAGATCAGGATTTGCTAGGAGATCACTTCGCGTGTATCCAATCTGACCGCCAAACGGAAAGATGATACCATCGGTCCATCCGTCAGCAAACGATCCCGCCGAATATCCTGTGATCGTTCCGTAGGCAGGTGCATCCCTACCAACTTGAGCGAAGTTGGCTCGAACCTTGAGGAAGGAAAGTGTGCTACTCTGCATATCTGGGAACAACTCTGTTAGGACCGCAGCAGCAGAAACGGATGGGTAGAAGAATGAGTTATTTGCTTCGGGCAGTGTAGTAGACCACTCGTTACGACCAGTGATATTCAGGAACAACGCGTTGCGGTAGTCTAACCGAACATCGCCGTAGAAGGCCATTGTCCTCTTGGCAGTAAGACCTGTACTTGCAATGCGGCTGGCGAAGTTGTCTACATTGTAGAATCCTACAGCACCGATACCGTCAGCCTGGATGTAGTTGAATTCGAAGTGAGAAGAGTACAGGTTGTTACCGGCAAGCGCTTGCAAGTGGATGTCGTCTGTTAGATCCGCATTATATGTCAGGATCAGATCTGAGGTTACGTCGGCTAGTGTGTTGTTGTCAAGGAACATCCGACCACTTGGATAGGCACGTGAATACTTAGCAAATCGCTGTTCACGGGCGTCATTATAGTAGTCCAATCCCAAACGATACATCAGATCAAGACCAGGCAAGACTCCCCAGTCCAGTTGGATGTTACCAAATACACGGTTGACGTCGTCTTGAAAGATGTTCTCGTTCACGGTCCAGAACGGGTTGTCGTAGCCACCACCTGCACGATACGTTCTTTGCGTGCCGTCCGCAAACTTGTACGCAGCAGGATTATCTGCGGCGTCGGCACCAAATCCGCGTGCGTTGTCGAACGTTGGTGGAGTTCGAACAAGTCCTAACATTACACCGGAAACGTTGGAACCCTGTTGAATACGAGTACCACCAGAATTGACGTAGTTGATGTTGGCCGAAGCTGTCAGATTCTCGCTGATGTTTGCACTGCTACTCAGCTTGAAGTTACGCTTGGCAAATGACGAGTTCGGAACAACACCGTCGGAGACCATATTGGCAAATGAGAACAGGAAGTTTGCAGTGGAGCTTCCGCCCGACAACGTTACTGTCTGGTTCTGCGTAAGTCCGGTTCGGAAAAACGACTCGTATTGATCAATCGGAGTCACCTTTGTTTGAGCCGAAGGGTCGCTCTGGCCAACAATAGCACCGCGTGGATCCCATTTGTAGTTAGGATCACCGTTATAGTATAGCGTGTCGATCTTGGCTCCCCATGAGCGAGAGGCGCCGGATGAAAATGCGTACCTGCCTCCGGCACCTTGTGAATACTGATTCTGAAGCTCTGGGAGCTTATTCACTTGGTCGAAGCTCCACGAGCCGGTTACGTTTACGTCGATGCTGCCATCTGTTGTTGCCTTACCCTTTTTCGTGGTAATGATGATGGCCCCATTCGCTGCGCGAATGCCATAGAGTGCAGTAGCAGCTGGTCCCTTCAACACGTTGATATTCTCGATACTGTTGGGATCGAGATCGATTGCACGGTTGGAGTAGGCAACGGAACCAGTGGTACTCTCCGAAGCAAGTTGGGAGTTATCGATGGGGATACCGTCAATGACGAACAGGGGTTGGTTGTTCCCCGTGAGAGATGCAGAACCACGGATCCGTATGTACGAAGACGCTCCTGGCACCCCCGTGGAGCTATTGACCTGGACACCTGCAACTCGTGATGCCAAAGCATTCACGACGTTTGTTTCCCTCGAATCAACGATCTCCTGATTGCTTACTTCCTGAGTGGCGTAGCCAAGAGACTTTTTCGAGCGATCCAAACCAATGGCTGTGACGACCACTTCAGACTCAATGCTCGAGTCATCCTTGAGAGTCACGTTAATGGAGGCAACGTCGCCTACAGTCATTTCGGTGGTGACTTTGCCTATGCTCTTGAACAATAGGACCTCACCAGCAGAGGCCTCGATCGAATACGTACCGTTCTTTTTGGTGAAGGTACCACGCTTGGTTTCCTTTACCTGGACGGTCGCTCCAGGAATAACAGCACCATCACTACCTGTGACGGTACCAGTGATTGTCCTTGTTTGCGCCGTGACAATACTCGAAGCGACGCTCAGGACGACAAGAAGGGTAATAATGTGTTTCATACACCCGCACGATGAAGTGGATGATAAAGAGAACTTGAGGTCCGATTTTGCAGGCGGAGCGCTACTCATGCGTCCCCACGGCATCCATACTATGTCCGACTCCGGTATCGCTTATGATAAGCTCACTGCAATACCTTCACTCGGCAAAGGTAGTCAAAGGGCGATGTATGGAAAGGAAAAAATTAATGCACAAGTAAATTTTTGCGAACATGTGTTACGAAATCCGGTTGGTAGGGCAACACGCCTCATTGCAATGAGGACGATTGCGATTCAGGAAGGCGTGCTGTATGTTAACTTCTGTTCACAAGTACCTAAAGGTCACCCAAGTTCTATTCGTTCAGTACCGGTAGCACCGGTGGATTGGGCTACTTGATCTCCTACGGTCGTCGAAATGAACAGGGCATCGTGAACGGTAGCTACAGCACAGCCGACTTTACCCGTCCTCAGGGCGACAACAACATCTTCGCCGAGTATGCGATGAAGTATCTTGTTGATCCAAACTGGCTGGGTACCAGCTATATCTTCGGTGTAGACTCCCTCGCAATGTCGCGGATCGAAAACCGCCCGAACACAGAGCGGTTCACAGCTTCGGCTCAGCTGAACTACCGCCGCGATTGGGCTCCAGGATTGACATTCCGCGGCGTTGTGGGCTATGATGGCAACGTCTACACGGAGGAGTCTTACCAGCCACCTCGATTCTTCTACACCGGCATTGGCTTTGACGGCAATCGCACAACGGGTACACAGAGCATCAATCGGTTGAACTACGACGTTAGCGCGTCGTACGCCACAACGATTGGTACCGACATTACCTCGACCACGCGCCTGGGCTTGCAGTCCTTTGATACGCGCTCGAACAGCGCGTTGATCGACATGCAGGGCTTTGCCTCGCCGAAGATCCGTGCCCAGCAGTCTGCAGCGACGTTCCTTTCTACGGCCGATGGGGTTGGCCAGTCTCGCGAGGCTGATTTGTACCTGCTGGAAGAGCTCGTATTCAGCGAGACCTACTTCGTATCGGTGGGCGGCCGCCTCGACTACACCAAACTGCTCGGTGCTACCGCTACACAGCAGTTCTTCCCACGTGCTTCCGGTATGGTGCGTCTCGACACATTCGACTTCATGCCAGAAGCCTTCAACCTCTTCAAGGTTCGTGCAGCATGGGGCTTGTCCGGTCAGCCACCAGGAACAACGGCAGCTGATCCTCTTCGCTGGTCCACAGCTCGCCCCGGCGTAGGCGTGGGATACGTAGTCGGTTCCATCGGTAACCCCGATGTGGAACTTGAGAGCATTAGCGAGATCGAACTCGGCTTGGAGTTTGAAATCGATAACAGCTACGGCATGGACTTCACCTACAACTTGGGTTCGGCAACGAACTCGATCGTGAGCTTCCAGAACGACGTTGAGTACAATAATGCTGAAACCGTTGTTGGAGCGCCCGATGCCGACATGAACTCGCAAGAGTACAAGGATGCTGCTGCTGCGCTGGCACGTCTGGACAACACGTTCTCGACGAACTTCATCAACAGCGCCGATTGGGTTCGCTTCCACGAATTGAGCTTGCGCATCAATGCAACGGACTGGCTCAACGACCTCTTCGGCGGTAACAGCCTGCAGGGTGTCAACGCCGTTCTGTCGGTGCGGAACGTTGCGCCTTTCACCAGCTACGACGGTGTCGACCCCGAGGGTAAGGCCGATGGTGGTCAGAGCTCGTGCGTGGATCGTGGTGTTGAGTTCAATTTGTAACGCAACAGGATTGTCTGTGGCTCACATCATCGTTCATGGCCGACTGCGCAATCACCCACAACTGCATCAGCTGGTGGCAGAATACGGTGCACCGGTGTTCGTAACCGAGTACCCCGGCCATGGTAGGGTATGTGCGCGTGATCTTCCGGAGCAGTGCACGCATGACACCATACTCATCGTTGTAGGGGGCGATGGCACGCTGCACGATGTGGTGAACGGACTCATGGAGCGGGCGCCGGAACAGCGTCCGTTGATTCATCTCGTGCCGTTGGGCACTGGTAATGACGTAGCCCGAGCCTTGCGATCTGTGGAGTCAGACACCGTAACGTGGGATGTACTCCGTGTGGACTACCTGGACCTGGATGGGCAGCCGGCATTCCGCTATTGCATCAATGTGGCCGACATTGGCTTGGGGGGCGAAGTCACGCGCCATTACGACGGTGTTTTACGCCGATATCCCTTTGGGACGGGTTACATGGTGGCCGGTTTGAAGGGCCTGAAGACGGCCCAGCGCAGTGCGACAACGATCAACATCGATGATAGGGTGGTGGAGTCCACGATCCTGTCGGTCTGTTTCTGCAACAGTTCGTGGTTTGGCAGTGGAATCGGCATCAATCCCATGGCCGACCCCACCGACGGCCTGATCGACGTGACCGTCGTAGCCAACATCAGCGCCGGTACATACCTAAGCTATCTTCCTCGCCTGCGTGCCGGTACGCCGATTACCCATCCCAAGGTCCAGTACTTCCGAGGATCCCGAGTATCCGTTACCACAACGGAACTCCTACCAGTGGAAATCGACGGCGAGCACGTCGGCACAGGTCCTATCACCGTTACCGTTGTGCCTCAAGCTATTACGTTTGTGAAGGAACAGTTTCATCAACGACTCAAGCGAGCATAACCATGCCAAGGTACATCATCACTGTCCTCCTTCTCCTCCTTGCCGGAGCCCCCTTCCATACATCGATGAGGGCTTCCATGACGCCATCCATGAGGACCTCTGCGATGACCTCTTCGGAGGCATGTACCCAGTTCGACAATCTGATCGAACAGCGGAATGTGGTGGAGGCGCAGAAGGTGCTGCAGGGGGCGTTCCAGAGCACGCCGAAGGACTACAATGTGTTGTTTCGTATGGCACGCCTGCACGTGCTGCTGGGCGACCGCGAAACATCCGAGGCTAAACAGGAGGCGCTCTACAAACAGGCCGTGCAGTATGGCGATCAGGCCATAGCGATCAATCCCAAAGGGATGGGGGGCTATGTGTACCGAGCCGCTGCCAATGGCAAGGTAGCGCTGTTCAAGGGGGTGTTCTCGGTTTCCGATGTAGTGGCCAAGGTGCGCGACGATGCCACAAAGGCCATCAGTCTGAACAATGAGGGTTCGCAGCGGCTGGCTGCTGCGGAGTACATCCTGGGGAGAACCCATCTGGCGCTGGCCTATAAGCCCAAGCTGGTGCGCCTGCCGCTGGGCCTGGGGTGGGGCAGTATCGACGAGGCCTATGCCCACCTGAAGCGGGCGCGCTCATTGCGTCCTGGCTTCATCATGTTCGAACTCGAGTTTGCCCGCTGCCTAGCTGAAATGGACGAAACAGCCGAGGCCCTGAAGGTAGCCAAGAGCATCTCCGCCATGAAGCTCCAAGAGCCCGGCGACGAGAAGCGCAAGGACGAGGCTCGACAGTTGATTCAGGATCTGGAGTGATACGGAACGGATGCACTGCAGTGTGCACTCCAGCGACCTAACGGATACAGGTCGTTGTGCGAAGAGGATTTCTTGGGCAGGCTACTGCAGGCTCTCGCGGAACTTGCCAACGCAGAAAACGCTAAGCCCAAAGAGGAATTGGACTTAGCGTTGCAAAAATCTTGCACACCCGTAGGGATTCGAACCCCAAACCTTCTGATCCGTAGTCAGATGCTCTATCCAGTTGAGCTACGGGTGCGTCATGTATGTGCGAGGTGGGTAACGGAGCGTTACGCGTTCTCGAGCTTGCGGACGTGCAGAGCGAGCGAAGACTTGCGGTTTGCAGCCGTATTGGTCTTGATCACACCCTTGGCAGCTGCCCGATCTAGGATCGAGAAGGCCTTGGTGAGTGCTTCGCGAGCAACCGAGGCGTCCGTAGCGAGGCGTACGGCCTTTACCGCTTCACGCATAGCCTTCTTGTGTACGCGGTTGTACAGCATGTGCGTGCGGGTCTGCCGAATGCGCTTTAACGCTGACTTGTGGTGAGCCATATCAGTATCGATGTCGATGGTAGAAACGAGAGAGTCACAAATATACAGGGTTGGTGTGGATTGAGCAAGCGGTACTGCGTGAGAATGGTCACGGAAGCTTCCGCCGTACATTTGAGCATGTCCGACGGTCCTCAACCACAGTCCACACTGTTCGACGAACTCTCCGCACTGGCCACCGAGGGCATCAATCCCCGCACGGCTGCAATCGATCGTGCGGATACGGCAGATGTGGTGCAGATGCTGCTCGACGAGGATCGTCGCATTCTTGAGGCCGTCCAGGCCGTAGCCCCTCAGATTACCCAAGCCATTGATACGGTGGTTCCAGTTCTTCGGGAAGGGGGCTCGCTGATCTACGTGGGTGCTGGCACGAGTGGGAGACTGGGAATCTTGGACGCCTCGGAGATGCCCCCAACGTACGGCGTACCCCCCACGATGGTGCGAGGCATTATTGCTGGCGGTACCGAGGCCGTGTTTCGGTCGGTGGAAGGTGCCGAAGACAATGCTGTTGCTGGGGCAGAGGCGCTGGCAACAGAGTTGCAGCGTGCCCACCATGCTCACCATGCCGTCGTGTGCGGCATCAGTGCCTCAGGACGAACTCCCTTTGTACTGGGTGCTCTCGAAGAGGCGCACCGCCGCGGGCTGCCTACCATCTTCATCAGCACCAATCACCACGATACCGTACGTGCCTACGCCCCCTACGTCGATACCCTGATCTGTGCCCACATCGGGCCGGAGCCGATTGCTGGCTCCACGCGAATGAACTCGGGGACGGCGCAGAAGCTGATCCTGAATACCATCACCACGGCCAGCATGGTGCGTCTTGGTAAGACCTATGGCAATGTGATGGTGGATCTGCAGCTGACGAATGAAAAGTTGGTGCAACGCGCACATCGTATTGTGATGAGCATTACTGGCGTGGAGTATGCCAGAGCTACCGAGGTCCTGCAGGGGGCTGGTGGCAGCGTGAAAGTTGCCATCGTGATGGCGGCCTTCGCATGTTCGGACATCGAGGCACGATCACTTCTTGATCAGCATCATGGAAGTGTGCGTGCCGTTCTGGAATCAATAACATAAAAGACGAATGATACCCCTCGATGTTCTCCATACAGCCCAGACAGAGGGCATGAGCTTTGCCGCCTTCCTTGAGCGTGCCCATGATCGCAAGGAGGCAAACGATCCTGCCGATCCCTATGCGCCGGGCCGACCCTTGAACTACTCGCGTATGACGCGTCATCAGGCTTCCTACGCACCAACAGAGGCGATGACGGCAGCAATGCAGACCATCACCACGCCGCAAACGTGGGTGGTGATCACTGAGGACTGGTGTGGCGATTCCGCCCAGACGCTTCCGGTGATCGACGCCATTGCTGCGCTGAACCCGCTAGTAGAACTCCGTATCCTTGATCGCGATACGTATCCTCAGGCCATGGACCTCTACCTGACGAATGGTTCACGATCTGTTCCTATGGTGATAGCCTTCGCCACCGGTGGAACTCCCGAACAACGCTGGGTGTGGGGCCCCCGTCCCGAAGCAGCTAAACTGGCCGTGGCAGCGTGGAAGACGCACTTTGCCGTGAACACCGAATGGTATCCACTGCTCCATGCGTGGTACGTGCAACACGGCCATCAGGAGGTGGAAGCAGATTTCATTCATCACATCACCAGCGCGTAGGGGATATTCGCGCATGGAACTTGTTCAAGCACTGATCGACTTCATCCTCCACATTGATGTTCATCTGGCTGCGCTGACGGCAGATTACGGAGTATGGACCTATGCCATTCTTTTCCTGATCGTGTTCGCTGAGACTGGACTCGTTGTAGCCCCCTTCCTGCCCGGAGATTCTCTGCTGTTTGCAGCCGGAGCCATCTGTGCATTGGGAACGCTGGATGTTACTACGATGATTCTCTTGTTGATTGTGGCGGCGGTTCTCGGTGATGGCGTCAACTATGCCGTGGGGCAACGCATTGGTCCACGGGTGTTCCGAAGCGACACGTCGCGCTGGTTCAACAAACAACACCTCACCAGAACACAGGCCTTCTACGACAAGCATGGCGGAAAAACCATCATCCTTGCGCGATTCATGCCGTTTGTTCGCACCTTTGCCCCCTTTGTGGCGGGCATCGGCTCGATGAGTTACTCGCGCTTTCTGGCCTACAACGTTGTTGGGGCTGTGTTGTGGGTAGGGGGCTTTGGCGTGCTGGGATACTTCTTCGGCAACCAACCGGTGGTAAAGAAGAACTTCACACTGGTGATTCTGGGTATCATCGTCATCAGTGTGATGCCTATTGTTGTAGAGTTCATCCGCTCACGTTCATCAAAAGCCGACGCGTAAGCACACAACTTCTGATCAGGCCTGGATGGCGGAATAGGCAGACGCACGGGACTTAAAATCCCGAGTCTCGTAAGAGGCGTGCGGGTTCGACTCCCGCTCCAGGCACAGAACAAGCCGATCAACACCACGGTGTTGATCGGCTTTTTCATTATATGACGCCGCTAGTTGATAACATTCTTGTTTACTATCAGTAGTGAAAGTTTCATGATCGATAGTAGTGAATCTCCTTGATGTATGGCGTAATCATATCACTGGGCACGCGGAATGGAGGTTTGCAGGGTGCAACTGTTAAACCTCGTTACATGGCTATACAGGATTGGAGTTCTCTAGATCAACAAGCGATCGTAGAGTTCGCATTTGGTACACTGTGATGGAGGTAACTGGTTGTTGTAGTATGCTGTTCGGAACAAAGTATCAAGCAATAACCGTCTCATTAACAACAAATGAAGGAGCGTTCGTAATGAAGCTGACGAACATCCACAAAATCGTGCACAGCGTTCTGCTGTGCTCACTGCTTGGAGTCCTCGGGGTGGTGTTCTCACCACCGGCGGTCCATGGACAGCAGCCCGTGGTGATTCATGGGTACTATGGCGAAGACGGCAATGGCACGTCGAATCCTGCAAGTAATCAGTTCCCCAGCCCGATCACGAGCTATCACTGGAACTACAACTATCCCAACAACTATGCCTACATCTACGGCTTCTACTGGGGTGGTTACTACTTCTACACGAAGGCCTATAGTGAGTTCATCGTGAATGTGAATGACTTGCGTGCAGCTGGTTTGTGCGCAGGTCCCATAGATCAGCTGGGAATCAAGTTTGTCTTGAATGGACGGCAGCTGAACGCCAACATGAAGATCTACATGCAGAACACCACATTGAGTACGCTCGGTGGTATCTCAGATACGTACCGTGGTTTCCCGTGGTACTACTTCCGTAACGTTAGTCGGTCTGGTAACAACATCCTTCCACACCGCGATGCGCAATTCGTCGCCGATGTGAATTACGCTGTACCGGTCATCCGATACGAAGGCAACAACTATCAGACCGATGGCGGTGCCCAGCTCAATGAGTTTGGGGAGTGGATTGATTATGACTTCAACCGTAGCACGTTTGTGTGGGATGGTAATAGCAACATCATCGTCGGTATGTATTACTGCCATGCTAATCCGAATTCCTACAGCTACTCTTGGCCTCCACCCACGTATTTGTTGACACACGTACGTCCTCCCGTTCCGAGCTCGTGGTTTTCGACAAACAACAGTGTATGGCGAATCGGGATCGGATACTACTACTCGGGTGGCTGTTCACAGCTCAACACGTACACGAATCCCTACATGTACAGTTATAGCTGGCAGAACTACCAGAGCAGGACTGGCGCCTACCGACCACTGATCCGCCTGCGCTCGTTGGCCGGCTTCAGCCAATCCTTCCCAGATGACGTAGATCCACGGCGGATTCTTCGAAACGAGGAAGTGTATGACGGTTCGGATGCAGCGCATCCGAAGCCATCGCTGACGTTCTATCAGCAGCCAGGTACCGTGTATGACCTGACGTACAAGATTGTTGACAAAAACGACAACGTGGTCTACCAAGCGCTATCAGGTGGCAGCACGACGATTCGCTACACGGGTAATGGCACTGGTTATACAACGGTATCCTTCGACGAAGCCACGGGACCATTTGCCGGTAGCAATGGTGCTCTGGATCTGTCGGCAGGTGTCATTGGTGGACAGTACCTGCTGGAGGCTACGATGGTCAACAGCTGCGGTACGTCGTACTGGCGGAAGGCCTTTATCATTGCCAACCAGTGGGATGTAGCTGTAGCGCAGATCCGTAATCCGCTGGAGACACCCCGGAAGTATCCGGTGA
>JAURGP010000021.1 GCA_030833725.1 Candidatus Kapaibacterium sp.
CATGCCATGCGTTGTGGATGTCCAAGCCGGCAAGTTGTTGCGCACCGTGTACCCACCGAAAGCCCCCTGCAGACACACGGCTGCGAAGGCGGCAAGGGCCAACCATAACAAGCGCCTCGTGCCACTGGATCGTCCCGCCGTCCACGCAAAACCAATCATCGATGCTGCAAGCATCACCATAAAAGACTCCATGAACCCCGACGGCATCGAGTGCACGCCAAAGATGGCCGTCACGATGGTTGCGAACACCAAGCCGACAAAGCCGGCAATCAAACCATGAGGACGCTCGCCTCGCGGTACGCTTCGGTAGACAACAACGAGGAGGATGGTGGTAACCAAGCCCACAACACTGGCGAACAGACGGTGGCCGTGTTCCCAGAACTTGTCGCCTTCCCACAGCCATTTCGACGGAGCATAGGTCATCATCGGAGCAGCGTTCGACGTTGGCCAATCCGGGAAGGCCATGCCACTACGCGTGGTGTTCACGTGGCCACCCCACACGATCAACATGAAGGTCAGCACAGCCAGGACCGAACCGATCGTACGAATACGACGGAGAGCAATGGTGTCGCCGATGGTTCCTTCACTCGTCATACGTGATCCGTTTGATGGGCTCATTGTCCAAACACGTTACGCCGAAACCGTCGATGCCTGCTGGTGCTCATCCACTACAACCGTGCGATGGTGCACGGTTTTGGATGCACCTGGAATCCATTGTGGCCAGTAGTCCTCCTCACGACCCTCGACACTGAACTCGTACGGCCCACGGTACACCGTGATGTCCGTGTCAAAGTTTCCGTGGCCAGGATGGGCAGGTGCTGCCCATTCCAGCGTGTTGGCATGCCATGGGTTGCGAGGTGCAGCCTTGCCCCACTTCAGGGAGTACAGGATGTTTGCCACCAGAATCAGCTGAGCAAATCCCATCACGATGGCTGAGATGGTGATGAACTCGTTCATACCACCAAAGCCCTTGAGGAAGTCGTAGATGTTTGGATCATAGATACGACGCATGTGTCCGCCGACGCCAAGGATGTGCATCGGGAAGAACGTCGCGTTGAAGGCTAGGAACGACCAGAACAGGTGGCGGCGTCCCCATGTCTCGTTCAGCATCTTTCCGAACATCTTTGGATACCAGTAGTAGATACCGGCGAAGATGCCGAACAGCGAACCACCGAAGAGAACGTAGTGGATGTGCGCCACGATGAAGTACGTGTCGTGGATGTAGATGTCCACGGGGGCCGAGGCCATGAAGATTCCGGACAATCCACCAATGATAAACATCGATACGAAGGCCAGTGCAGCAAGCATGGCCGACGAGAAGTGAATGCTGCCACGCCACAGCGTACCCAACCAGTTGAACACCTTGATCGACGAAGGAACAGCAATCACGATTGTCGACAGCATGAAGGTGGTACCCAGCAACGGGTTCATTCCGGACTGGAACATGTGGTGACCCCACACGATAAAGCCCAAGAAGGCGATACCGGCAATAGCGAACACCATGGCCTTGTAGCCATAGACTGGCTTGCGGGAAAACGTTGCCATCACATCCGAAACGATGCCCATCAACGGCAGAATCATGATGTACACAGCTGGGTGCGAGTAGAACCAGAACACGTGTTGATACAGTACGGGCTGTCCTCCACCAGGGAAGGACCCGCTGGCAACCAGACTGTCAGGGAGGAAGAATGACGTGTGGAAGAAGTTGTCGAAGAACAGCATAGCCAAACCAGAGGCCAACACTGGTGTACCCAACGTAGCAATGATTGCCGTAATGAACAGGGCCCAGACGGTTAGCGGCATGTCGAACAGCTTCATGCCCTTAGCACGCTTATTCAGGACGGTGGCAACGTAGTTCACGGCACCCATGATCGACGAGAACCCTACCATGAAGATCGAAATGATCCAGAGGGTCTGCCCGCTAAATTCAAGCGCCGGTTTGTTGATATCCGCCGAAAGCGGTGGATAGCTGGTCCACCCTGCTGTGGCAAAACCCGAATCGGTGAACATACCGGCCAACAGGATCAAGCCCGCAGGCGGAACAAGCCAGAAGGACCACATGTTCAACCGTGGCAACGCCATGTCGTCCGTGCCAATCATCAGCGGGATGCAGAAGTTGCCGAACATACCTACCGCCATCGGGATGATCACGAAGAAGATCATGATCGTGGCATGCATCGTGGTGAGTTTCACGAAAAACTCTGGCGCGATAATGCCACTTCCCGCCTCCGTGACCCATGCATCCGGCATCAGAGAGCCAATGATGGGCACGGGCTGTCCAGGATACGCTAGCTGCCAGCGCAGCATCAATGCTGCAAGTCCGCCAAGGAACAGAAAGATCATCGAAGCAAGCATGAACTGCTTGGAAATGACCTTGTGGTCCGTGGAGAAGAGGTACTTCCGGTACCACGGCAATTCGTGGTGATCGTGGTGATCGTGATGGCCGTGTTCGTCGTGATGAGCGTGTGCAGCGTGCTCGTGCGTTTCCAGTTGTGTGGTGCTCATTCCGTGTATCCTGACGTTAATCGAGATAAATGTTCGGTATCAATCGTGAAGGTCACCGAAGAGAGACTTACTCTTCGCCCCACACGTCGTCGGTTGCGTTATCGCTTGGAGCATCGGCAGAAGCTTCCTCAGAAGAAGCCTCAGCCTCACCAGCTGGTGTCTCGCTCGATTCAGCCGATGCACTCATGATGGCCGCCTGCTTGGCGATCTCACCATCCAGCCATGTATCGTACTCGGCCTTCGACAGCACCTTGTACTCTGCCCTCATTGCTCCATGACCGCCGCCACAGAGTTCGGCACAGGCCAGTTCGTACGTACCGGTCTTGAACAGATTGAACCAGATGTTCATCCACGTTCCTGGCACCACGTCCTGCTTGACGCGAGCGTGGGGCAGGAAGAACGAATGCAGCACGTCAATCGACGAGCCCCGTACCATCACATTGGCATTGACGGGCACGCGGAACTGATTCTCAACGACGAAGTCGTCCTGTGCCTTTGGGTCGTTGCGATCGATACCGAATGGATTGGTAGCGCTCATCAGGGCGCGGTTCGCACGGTTGTTGTAGGCATTGGCCCCGAACTCACCGTCCGCCCCTGGGTACAGGAAGTACCAGCCAAACTGCTTACCCAAGCACAGGATCTCGACATCGGGAGCTGGCATCTGCTCGGGATACTTGGTCTTTTCCCAGATATCGTCCGAGTACAGGCCGATTCCGGCAAAGAGGATCGTCGGCAGGATCGTCCACGTGAGCTCTACCACGTTGTTGCCGTGGTAGTTGTAGCCGCGGTGTCCCGGACGGGCACGATAGCGTACCATGAACCACGCCATCAACCCAAAGGTCAAGAAGAAGATCGCAACGCTGATCCAGTAGATCACTGCGAAGAGATCATCCAGGGCCTGACCGAAGGTGGAGATATTTTCCGGAAACCAGGCTAACATGTCGAAGACGCGGAGGAAGTCGCTCATCATCTCAGTATCCGTGATCAATGATAGATCGTGAGTGGTTGATGTCAGTAATCTTACAGCTCTGCTTCTGTGTAGGGCAGCAGTCGATCAGTGGTGGACGAACGAATCGCTGCCACTTCATCCGCTGTCACGGGCGTACCCGTATTGCCGAAGGATGAACGGACGTACGTGAGCACGTCGGCAATCTCCTGATCAGACAAGGCATCCTTCCAGGCTGCCATCTGACCGTTAATCGTTACGCCGTTGCGAACAATCTCGCCGCGCAAACCATGCAGAACAATCTTGATCGGTAACGTGGCGTCTCCCTGCGCAATGGCCGAGCCGGCCAGTGCGGGAATATTTGCCCCCGGGCTACCTTTACCGCTACCCAAGTGACACGCCGCACAGATGCGTGAATAGATAGCCTTCCCAGCACCTCCACCAGCCGCTGCGTCTGCTGTGGTCTCAGCACTGGCGTTCGGATCAACCCACACGGGATCATCACCGTAGGAAGTGAAGAATCCTTGGACATTACACGAAGTAAGCGTGGCGCCCACCAGCAGGAGTCCGGCAATCCGGAGCGAGACGGAAGATGCTAGAGTCATTCCTAGGTTCATACCAACATTCATGGTGATGGTTGTTGAAGTGCGTGCTGACTGCAAAGATACACTGTTCGTCATTTCCTAAACGATGCTACCGTGCGTACAATTCCCGAAGCCAGATCCATCGTGGGTTTCCATCCTGTTGCTCGATGCATTCGCTGATAGGAGCCCAACGTGCGGGCTGGATCCCCTGCCTTTGCCGGACCATGCTCAACCGTAAGGCGCTCCCCCAACGCATGCTCTAGGTGGTGCACCACATCCAGCACCGAGGCCTCCGTGGAGGTACACACCATGTAGGTCTCGTTCAGTCGGTGATCGGAAGCGGTAAGGTTGGCCGCCGCCACGTCCGACACGTAGATGTAGTCGCGCACTTGGCTGCCGTCACCGTGGATTCGGCACTGCTCACCACTTAGATGCTTGTGGAGGAAGATGGCCATGACGCCCGATTCTCCAAATGGATTCTGCCGAGGACCGTACACATTGGTGTAGCGCAGGGTAGTAATCGTTAGCCCATGCGTTACTCGATAGTAGTCGGCGTAGAGCTCCACGGCACGTTTTGACACGCCATAGGGGGCTATAGGCTTTGCGGGATGCTCCTCATCTGCGGGAAACTGATACATCTCCCCCAGCACTGCACTCGTCGATGCAAGGATCACGTGCGGCCGCGACGTGCGCATGGCCGCTTCCATCACGTTGATCGAGCCCAGGATGTTCACTGCCGCATCGTGTAGTGGCTTTTCGACACTGACCCGCAGCTCCATGTGCGCTGCATGATGATTGACCACATCAAACTGCTCGCGCTCGAACAGCTCACGAAGCTCCTCCGAAGTGACATCCATCGCCACAAAACGCACTCCCTCGGGAATATTCTCTAGGCGTCCTGTAGAGAGGTTGTCGATTACGACGACTTCGTGGCCAGCCTGAGCGTAGGCTTCGGCTACATGCGAGCCAATGAACCCTGCCCCACCGGTGACAAGCACCTTCATCGCGCTTTCTTTCCGATGTCTGTTCGAAACATTTTCGTGGCGTAGGTAATCTTCTCCACCGCTGCATAGGACCGGCGCATGGCTTCATCGAGAGTTTCACCGATGGCCGTGACACCTAGGACGCGCCCACCATTGGTCACGAGCTGGTTATTCTTCATGGCCGTGCCAGCGTGGAACACCGTGACCTGCGGATCCTCTTCTGCACGGTCGATTCCGGCAATCGGCAGCCCCTTTTCATATTGATCCGGATACCCGGCAGAGGCCAACACCACGTTACAGGCCGATCCCCGCTGCGTGGAACGAACTGTTGACGGATCTAGTGCTCCTCGAGCTGCCGAGGCCAGAAGTGCTGCGACATCTGCGTCCAGCACCGACAATACGGCCTGCGTTTCGGGATCACCAAACCGCACGTTGAATTCTACCACCGATGGATGGTTGTCCCTCACCATCAGACCGCAAAACAGACAACCAATGAATGGTGTTCCCATCTCAGTCATGCCGCGCAGAAGGGGCTGGACGATGCTTGTGGACACACGTTCCATGACCTCCGCGGTTGCGATGCCGGCTGGTGCATACGCCCCCATGCCTCCGGTATTCTTTCCCGTGTCGTCATCACCTGCGCGTTTGTGATCCTGAGCCGGAGCTAGGAGCAGGAAACGCTCCCCGTCGCAGATGGCGAACACGCTGACTTCCTCTCCTTCGAGAAAGCCCTCAATCACCACCCCGTCGTCGCCAAACATGCCCCGCATCATGTCGTCAATGGCGCGCTGGGCCTCGTCGTGTGTGGCGGCCACCACGACGCCCTTGCCAGCAGCCAGGCCATCGTACTTGATCACAACGGGTACGGCATGCTGGAGGACATAGTCCGTGGCAGCAGCATGTTCGTGCATTCCGAATCGACGGTATGGGGCTGTAGGGATACTCAGGCGTTGCATCAGATCCTTGGAGAACCCTTTCGAGCCTTCCAGTTGAGATGCAGCCTTCGATGGCCCAAACACATCCACGTCATGCTGCCGGAGCACATCGGCCAAGCCATCGCACAATGGTTGCTCGGGGCCAACGACCACCAGCGTGACGCGTTGCTGCTCGCACCAACGAGCAAGGTCCGTGTGATCATCAAGACGCAAGGCAACACACTCTGCTTCCCTGGCGATACCGGGATTTCCGGGGGCTACCCACAGCTTCTCGCACGATGGCGAATGCAGCAGAGCAACGGTAAGTGCGTGCTCACGACCTCCTGAGCCGATCAGGAGTATCCGTTCCATGTGGCGTTCCATCAACGACTAGAACGGTACGTCGTCGAATTCGTCCTTGGCCGTGCCAGGCTGAGCCGAGGGAATCTGGGAGTAGTCCGTACCAGACGGCGCACCGCTACCCGACAGACGCTCCAACCGCCAACAGTCGAGGCTGACCCAATAGTCCTTGGCGCCATCGTTTTTCCGCGTGTACTCTCGACCGCGCAGGTTGAAGAATACCTTGACCTGCTGCCCAACGGCATAGTTATCCAAGAGGGCAGTCTTGTCTTGAACAACCTGAAACTTCACGGACTGAGGATACTGCCCGTCCGGAATCTCAATGGCAAACTCACGCTTCTTGAACGTGTCGGAAACTTGCTGCGTATCCATGATGGATACAAGGGTGCCGGTTGCTTCGTAGGTAGTGCTCATCTGAAAACAATAAGTGAATCAAGAAGTAAAACTAGAACGTGTACGAGGATACAAGTTTCGGGAATTCTGCCAACATCGAAGAGACGCCAGCAGCATCCTTTCCACCAGCAGTGGCAAGATGCGGCTTTCCACCACCAGCACCACCTACCATTGCCGCTGCCAAACCAACGAGTTTACCGGCCGGCTTCAACTTGAGCAGATCGTCGGTGGTTACGCAAACGAGCTGGACTTTGTCGTCGATGATCGTGGCCAGGATCCCGACGCCGGACGACTTCAATTCGGCACGCAGCGTATCACCGAGTTCCTTGAGTTGGTCCGTTGTAGCTGCTTCTACCGTGGCGGCAGCTACACGAATACCGTCCACCGTCACCGCAGCCGCAGCGATAGCCGGAATGGTATCTTTCAGGGTGCTGGTTCGCATGGAGGCAATCTCTCGCTCGGCTGCCTTCAGACGCTCCTGTAGAACGGCCTTTTCCTCGTCTTGGGCCCGGATATTGACGATCAGTTCTCGAATGCTGGCTGGGATGCTCCGCCCGGCAATGGCCTCGATGCGGCGCACACCACTGGCAATAGAGCTCTCGTGCATAATGCGGAACAGGCCGATCTCTGCCGTTGAACGCACGTGCGTACCACCACAGAACTCCACGCTGAACGTAGGGTCCATCGTTACGACCCGCACCGAGCTACCGTACTTGTCGCCAAAAAACATCTTGACGTTGGGAATCGTGCGAGCGATGTCGATCGGCAGTTCTTCGATGGTTACCTCAAGCGCCTCGAAGATCTTCTCGTTGACGATGTCCTCAATCTGGCGGAGCTGATCTTCGGTTGGTTTTTCAAAGTGCGAAAAGTCAAACCGCAGATGATCGGGTGCCACAAGCGACCCCGACTGCTGAACATGACTACCCAACACCTGGCGCAAGGCTTCGTGGAGGAGGTGTGTTGCGGAATGCTCCCGCTGGATATCGCCGCGTCGATCAACATCAATCGTTGCGCAGGCAACATCACCAACAACGGCGGGGTCGATCTCCGACTGGCAGATGTGCACGATGGCACCACCAACAGTGCGGACCTCTTCGACCTCGTACGTGAAGCCCCCTACAACGATGGAGCCGGTGTCTGACACCTGGCCACCCATTTCAGCATAGAATGGTGTTTCAGCAACCACAACCTGATTCCCCGACACGGCAAGAACTGGACTCTCCACGGTCGTGCGGTTGTACCCCACAAATCGTGACTGTAGTTCATCGCCGTTGAAGGAGCCGGCTTCCACCTCCTGGTGGTGTCGCTTCCTGGCAGCCCGAGAACGCACACGTTGTGCATCAAGCAATGCGGTGAAGGCCTCGGTATCAACACCCAGGCCGTAGTCCTCGCGCGCAATGAGCTGCGTAAGGTCCAATGGGAAACCGAAGGTGTCGTACAAACGAAATGCGACATCTCCAGAGATCTGCTCGGTACTGGTTGTTGCGGCGGCTGCAAGCTCTGCACGGCCGTTGTCCAGTGTTGTGAGGAACTGTTCCTCCTCCGTGCGAATCACCTTCTCGATGAGTGCCTGATGCTGAACAACCTCTGGAAAGACGTCTCCCATTGTGGCCGCCACCACAGCAACGTGCTTCCACAGCACAGGTTCGGTGAGACCCAGATTGCGCGCGTATCGAGCAGCACGGCGCAGGATGCGTCGTAGAACGTACCCGCGGCCTTCATTACCGGGGATGGCCCCATCAGCGATGGCAAAGGTCAGCGTGCGGATATGATCGGCAATGACGCGCATGGCGATGCCATCGGGGTGTTGCAGCTCCGCGTGGTAGCTTTTCCCCGACAGGTCTTCGGTACAGGCAATCAGCGGTTGGAAGATGTCCGTATCGTAGTTGGATGTTTTCCCTTGAAGCACTGCCGTTACGCGTTCCAGGCCCATGCCCGTGTCGACATGCCGTGCGGCCAGGTCCTCTAGGCTTCCGTCCTGACGCCGATTGTACTGGATGAACACGTTGTTCCAGATTTCGATCACATCCTGATGGCCGGCATTGACGAGTGGTCCTCCCGTACGGTCGGGCGTGCGGTCGTAGTGGATTTCGGTGCACGGACCACACGGCCCTGTTTCCCCCATCTCCCAGAAGTTGTCCTTTTCATCGAAGCGATGAATGTGGCCTTCTGGGAGATAAGCCTTCCAGAGCTCATACGATTCATCATCTGTCCGGTAGACGGTTGCATGCAAGCGGCTGGGATCGAGCTTCCACACGTCGGTAAGTAGTTCCCAGCTCCAGGCAATCGCCTCCTGCTTGAAGTAGTCACCGAAACTCCAGTTGCCGAGCATCTCGAAGAAGGTGTGGTGGTAGGTGTCCATCCCCACATCTTCAAGGTCGTTGTGTTTGCCTGACGCCCGGATACATTTCTGCGTGTCGGCAGCGCGAACGTAATCACGACTGCCTGTCCCGAGAAAGACGTCCTTGAACTGATTCATTCCGGCATTGGTGAAGAGCAGCGTAGGATCGCCATGCGGTATCACCGGTGCCGATGGGACGAGCCGATGACCGCGCTCGGCAAAGAAATCAAGAAAGGATTGTCGGATCTGTTGTGACGTCATGAAGGTAGGTTCTGCGTTAATGAACGCGACAAATTACGGCGGAGAGTACATTTGTTTCGATGAAACACGCCCCACACTTTCGACATCTCCTGCTTCTGCTCGTACTGGGTATCGGAGCAAGCGTCGCTACCACTGCCCAGCACGGCTACCAAGCAACCATCGACACGCGGTCCCTCGACGCCGATCGACTGCTGGTGACGGTGGAGCTTCCACCAATCCAGACCGACACGGCGGTGTTCGTGTTTCCCATTACGGTTCCCGGCACCTACGAGACGCACCTGTGGTGGCGCTTGGTGTCGGATCTGCAAGCTTTCGACGCGTCTGGAAGCCCCCTACCTGTTACGAGGTCGGCAGATTCGCAGTTTGTGCTGCTGAAGGCTCGCCAGACCCGTCGCATCACCTACCGCCTCGATGATTCATTCGACGACACCGACGATCGTGTGTCGATCTTCAATCCCGCTGGTACCAGCTTCCAAGGCGACAGCATGTTCGTGTTCAATCACGGTGGAATGCTTGGCTACGTGGAAGGCTACCAGCGACTTCCCTACTCCGTAGCGGTATCCCATCCTGCGGCGTTGTACCTCTCCACCGCGCTGGAGGTGGTGTCGCGCACCGAGAGCACGCAGTACGTGACGTCCACCTACCAGGCGCCGACGTTTGATGCCATCGTAGATGGTCCTGCCATCCTGTGTCGGCCGGATACGGCTTCCTTCAGTGTAGCCGGTGTAGATGTGCAGGTAGCTCTGATGCACGGACGATCTGCGCTGGTTGCACCTGCGTATGCAAAGGCGTTGGAAGCTGTCACAGCGGCAATCGGCAGATTCCTTCCACGGATGCCGGTAGATCGGTATGCCTTCCTGATGTACCTCTGGGATGGCGACACAACAGAGGTCAAGGCTGCAGGAATGGGGCAAGGGGCTCTGGAGCATAGTTACTCATCGTTCTACTTCTGGCGCTATGGTAGCAAGCCCTTCGGTCTGGATGGCATTGCGGCCCACGAGTTCCTCCACATCCTGGTTCCGCTGAACGTTCACAGCAGGGAAATCGAGGAGTTTAATTTTCGGTCACCGGCGATGTCGGGTCACCTCTGGCTCTACGAGGGAGTTACAGAGTACTTCGCCGATCAGGCACTCTTGCGTGGCGGCAAGCGGAAAGAGGCCTCGCACATTCGTACGATCGAGAGTCATGCTGCCAGCGTGCGTCAGCTGCCAGACACGTTTAGTCTGTACGACTTCTCGCGTGATGTGCTCAGCGACCAGAATCAAGAACTGTATCCGTTGATCTACCAGGTTGGTCCGCTCAACGCCCTACTCATGGACATCCTGCTGCGCGAATCCACGTCAGGCCGGATGGGGATGCTGGAACTGGTCTACGCTCTGATGGATCGGTACGGACCGAGCAAGCCGTTTAACGATGAGGATCTGTTTGGTGTGATCACCGAATTGTCGTCGCCAGCCGTAGGTGAATATTGTCGGCGCTACATCGCTGGGCGTGAAGCGTTTCCCATGGCAGACTACCTGCCACGCATAGGCCTCCAGTACCAGGACAGTGTTCCTACAACGGAGTTGTCGTATGGCATCCGATTTAACTGGCGAGCCATGCGTGAGGAATCAGTTCCTGTGAGCCCTACTGGTAGCAACCCTCTCAAACTCGAGCGTGGTGATGCACTCGTTGCAATCAACGGAACGCCCTTGGGTGACGTTGATCGTGGTGTGTTTCGAGAGATTCTCAATCCAGAGGATCGTGAGGCAAGCCTGACCCTTACGGTGCTGCGCGATGGTGCATCGGTTGATCTGCAAGGTAGCCCGGTGGACATGACCATCTACAAGCGCCACGTCGTAACCGACATGAAGGAGCTCACCTATGAGCAACGCCGATTGCGTAACCTGGTGTTCTATGGCAACGAGGACGGTAGGAAAGCCCCTTCCTCGACGACACCTACCTCTGATACCAATCGTTGAGGCGTTCAGCGAAGTCTTCTTCTGACAGAGCTGAGTGGTGATACAATCCGGCGCGCTGTCGCTGTCGAAGAGCCTCGTAGAGCGACACAGCGCAGGCGACGGAGATGTTCAGCGACTGGACAACACCCATCTGAGGGATCACAAAGTTCCCGTCGGCAAGGGCACGGGCTTCGTCGCTCACACCGGAATGTTCATTACCAAACACGAGTGCAACCGGCTGTGTAAGGTCCACATCGTACAAGGACACCGCATCACTGCTCATGTGCGTCGTGTATATCCGGAAGCCTCGGCGGCGTAGCTGGGAGAAGCACTCATCGACGCTATCGTGAAGATGGAGATCCACCCACTTTCTGGCACTGCCAGAACTCTTCCGACCGAGTTCCGGGAATACCTGAAAGCCGGTGTAGATGCCATGTGCCTCTAACACGCCGGTGGCATCACAGGATCTTAGAACTGCCGACACGTTGTGCGGGTCGTGCACATTCTCAAAGACCACGGTCAAGGATGGCTGCCGACGCTCCAACACAGAACGGAGTTTTGCAGCACGTTCTGGTGTGATGGATGTAGGATGAGGCATGAGGCGAGTGGGCAACCGACCGACTTATTTGTCGGCCTCTCCCATCACAGGATCGATGGAACCGATGATGGCCACGACGTCCGACACCATTGAGCCTTCGGCCATAAACTTCAACGCCTGAAGATTCGACGACGACGGTGAGCGCAATTTCAACTTCCACGGATGACCGGTGCCGTCACTCACGATAAAGAAGCCCAGTTCTCCCTTCGGAGCCTCGATGGCGGTGTAGGTCTCGCCGGCAGGAATCTGCTGACCAAAGTTGACCAACATGAAGTCGTTGATCAGCTCTTCCATCTTGGTATAGATCTCCTTCTTGCGAGGCATCACGTTCTTTGGATCCTGGTCGTTCAACACGGGTGTGCGCGGTGTAGACTCCAGAACGTCGAGGCACTGATGACAGATCTTCATTGATTCCCAGATTTCTTCGGCCCGGCAACGGAATCGAGCGTAGCAATCGCCGTCGTTCTTAGTGATGACATCAAACTCGACCTTGTCGTAGAACATGTACGGCTCATCACGACGCAGGTCGCGAGCAATACCCGATCCACGCAATGTTGGGCCCGACAATCCTAGGGCAATAGCCTTGTCGGCTGGCATGTAACCAACTCCAGCCATGCGATCGATAAAAATGCGGTTGCGCGCTACTAGGCCGTCGAACTCACGCAGGCGCTCAGGCATCTGGTTCAGCCACGAGCGGATGTCGCGCATCACGTCGGCAGGGATGTCGTTGGCCACTCCACCGATGCGTGCAAACGATGTCGTAAACCGTGCTCCGCAGATACGTTCAAAGAGATCGTACTGCTTCTCGCGTTCGGTGAATGTCCAGAGGAAGAGCGTGAGTGCGCCTACGTCCATCGCCGTTGCACCCATCGCCAAGAGGTGCGATGAGATCCGCGCCATCTCTGCTACCAACATGCGAACCCAGATGGCACGATCTGGAACGCTGATGTTGCCAGCCTTCTCGATTGCCATGCAGATACCAACGTTATTCGACATCGGTGCGATGTAGTCCAAGCGGTCGGTGTGCGGGATGAACTCGTGGTAGGTGCTGTTTTCGGCCAACTTCTCAAAGCCGCGATGTAGGTAACCCAACTCCGGAACACACTTCACCACCGTTTCGCCGTCGAGGCGCAGGAGAACACGCAGTACACCGTGCGTTGCAGGATGCTGCGGCCCCATGTTGAGAACCATGTCGTTCTCGAGGGGATCTTCAAACATGGCCACGGTATCCTTGTCCATGACCTCGCGGAGGATCTTGGCCTGACGAAGCTTCTCGACGCGCTCGATCGTACTGGTGTTGGTAACGGGCAGACTCATTGTTGTGGTTCCTCGTAAAAGCCGGTCAGTGTTGGGAGCAACTCGCCACAAATATACCCGGCAAACGAGAAACGGCGTGTCACCGTTCCGGAGGGTTTCCGAAGAAGTGACACGCCGTTTCTACCGTTATCGGTGATGATCCGTGGGCGAGGTGGGACTTGAACCCACACGTCCTTGCGAACACGGGCTTCTGAGACCCGCCTGTCTGCCAATTTCAGCACTCGCCCAACTGCTGCGGAGAGGGAGGGATTCGAACCCTCGAAAGGATTGCTCCTTTAACGGTTTTCGAGACCGCCCGATTCAACCACTCTCGCACCTCTCCAGGCCGCAGCGTCTTGTGGGGTGACAAAGATAGCAATGCCCAGAAAAGTTAGGACATGAAAAGTTCGTCTTGATCAGCGTCGCAGATCATGGTCCTGTTGGACTTCGTCCAGGAGCAGGAGGTAGGAGAGGTACCGCTCGGGATCAATCTTTCCCTCTTCGACGGCTTGAATCACGGCACAGCCAGGTTCATGGTGATGCGAGCACGGCTGGTACCTGCAGTGTTCAGCGTAGGGTGTGAACTCAGAGAAGTAGTAGGGCAACTCCTGGGCGTCCAGTTCCCATACCGCAAACTCTCTTAAACCAGGTGTGTCCACGAGCTGGCCCCCGTCAGGTAGCGCAATCACCATCGCCGCCGTTGTGGTGTGACGTCCCTTCTGATACATCGAGGAGATAGCGCCAACGCGCAGTCGCGCGTCCGTGAGGGTGTTGATCACGCTGGACTTCCCTACACCGGACGGTCCACTGAGTAACGTTGAACACCCGTGGAGGATCTTGCGCAGTGCGTCGAGGCCCTCCCCTGTGGAGGCTGATACGAACACGACTGGCAGGTCCAGGTCATCCCAGTACGCTGCAAGGTCTTCGATGAGTTCGGCACGCTCGGTAGCCGGAACGAGATCGATCTTGTTGACCACGATGATTGGTTCCAGATCTCCCTTGTCGGCGGCGATGAGATACCGGTCGATAAGGCGCTTGTTGTACACTGGTTCTCGGGCCGCCACCACGATCGCCAGTTGATCGACGTTGGCTACCACCACCTGTTCACGTCGGGCACGTCCAGCCGCTCGCCGGGACAGTAGCGTCCGCCGTTCTTCCCGCTTGACGATCACTCCGACGGGATCTCCGAACTCTGTCATCTCTTCTTGGGGCACGATCCACACCACATCGCCTACGGTAACGATGGTATCCGTCTCCGGGCTATCCACCGTACCAGACACCGTACAGATCACCGCTTCGGCTCCTCCTGCAGGAGTCACCACCCAGTATGGACCGGCCGAGGTCACCACAACGCCCTGTAAGGCGTTTTCTGGCAACGCCTTACCTGCCTTCAGGCGAGTACGAACCTTGTCGGACCTCCGCCGTACCTGCCGCGACTTGGCGCGGAAGGACGCCTCGAGATCCCTACCCTGGTGGTGGCCCCGCGTGGGACGTGCCATGTGAATGTCTTGACAGGAGTGTGGATAAATGTTGACAGTTTGAGGGAACCGTCGTAACTTTGCCCAGATTTTCAAATTAGCAGGATTCCTTTGAACTACCGGTGGAATTTCCGGGAAAGTATCGATGAAGACGCCGTACAACACCTAGTCCATGATGAACACCTTCCAGGCCCGATTGCTCGGGTGCTGGTAGGTCGGGGCATCGACACTGTCGATGCTGTGAGAACTTTTTTCGCACCAGACCTGGAGAAGTTGCATTCTCCGTGGCTCATGGACGGTATGGTGAAGGCTGTGGATCGCATCGAGCAGGCGCTGCGCGATGGTGAAGCAGTCTGGATCCATGGCGATTACGACGTTGACGGTACCACCAGCACGGCGATGATGTTGCACTTCTTGCGCAGCATCGGGATCAGTGCCGATTACCACATCCCCAACCGCATGGACGAGGGCTTTGGCTTCATGCCGCTGTCCGTGGATCATGCCATGGAGTTTGGGGCCAAGGTGATCATCACGGTAGACGTAGGCATTACGGCTGTTAAGGCCGTTGACTATGCCGCCCAACGTGGAATTGACACCATCATCTGCGACCATCATCAGGCCGCCGAAGACCTTCCTGCTGCGCATGCCATTCTTGATCCGATCAAACCTGGCTGTACCTATCCGTTCAAGGAGCTCGCAGCGTGCGGCGTAGCCTTTAAACTGATCTCTGCCGTCTGTGAGCGCCTCGGTAGACCCGAGCAAGCGTACCAGTATCTCGACTTCGTGGCTATCGCATCGGCCGCCGACATTGCTCCCCTCACCGACGAGAATCGTGTGATGAGCACCTACGGCCTGAAACTGATCAACGAGCACCCACGTCCAGGCCTCAAGGGCCTGGTAGACTGTGCTGGATTGACGATCGGCAACATCACCAATGCGAGTGTGATCTTTGGCCTCGCTCCTCGTATCAATGCTGCAGGTCGTCTCGGCGACCCTCGACGAGCCGTTGAGATGATGATCCAGACCGATGAGTTGTTTGCCTTCCGCATTGCCCAGGAGCTGGAGCACGACAACCGCAAGCGACGGGCGATCGACGAACATACCTTCGACGAAGCCATGCAGCAGGCAGAGCAGCTCATGGCTGGTGGCCCGATACACTCACTGGTTCTCCATGGCACAGCCTGGCATGCCGGCGTGATTGGCATTGTTGCCTCCCGCCTCGTGGAACGGTTCCACCTCCCCACCGTGATGCTAACATCTGTCGATGGCGTAGCGAAGGGATCGGCACGATCCATCAAGAACTTCGACATCCATGCTGCTCTTAAAGACAGTGAAGAGCTCCTCATAGAGTATGGAGGCCATAAGCACGCCGCCGGCCTGTCGCTGCGCGTAGAACACATTCCAGAGCTGCGTCGCCGTATCGAGAGGATTGCGGCTGAGCAACTCTCGGACGATGAGCTTACGCCCGATATCCAGATCGACACCGAGTTACAGCTCACGGAACTCTCCCCCACCTTTCTGCAATACCTCGTGCGCTTCGCCCCCTACGGGTATCGCAACCATCGTCCCATCTTTTTCACGAGGAACGTGGTGTCGGCTAATGGTGTGAAGATTGTGGGCAACAACCATCTGAAGTTCCGCGCACTGCAGAATAACTTCGCCATCGATGCCATCGGGTTCAACCTCGGTCACAAAATCGATGTATGTACACACGGCAAATCATTTGCCATGGTCTACACCATTGAAGAGAGTACGTTCAATGGCACGTCGATGCCTCAAGTGCGCATCAAGGACCTGCGCCCGGATTCACTCGCATAGTCGTGTTTGATTTCTTGTGGTTGATCTCTTGTGTCTGAGCACTCTTCAGTACCTCCACTCCTTGACGCAGATCCGTGTGTGATTGCGTCCATCGACGGCGAGCACGTTCATCTGATCAGTTCTCGTCGCGGCACGGTGGTTGTTTCAGCCGCGCAACTTGGACATCGCCCTTCGTCGCCCCTCTGGGAAGGGGCTTCGGTCATGCTGGTCACACTACGTCATCGCGACGTGTCCGACGACATACACATTCCCATACTGGAGCCCGATTACCTGACGGACGTAACGGAGATTGCCGACGCGTGGCTCCCAGGAAGTAGCAGTGCCGAAACCATCCTATTCAATCGCTTGCGGTCGCGCACCACGTCCATGGCAATGGCTCGTGGGAGTCTGTTGAACAACGTATTTGATCTGGCCGTTGTTGACGCTCTTGTTGATCACGAGGCGTCCGATGATGAACTGATTGCGCGCGCACTACAAGCAAACCTGCTGCCATGGGCTGCCTTTGCCCATCGCGGAGTCGAGCTCGAGAAGGCACTCTCGGAGTTGCTGCCGGTGGTGGTCTCCATGCGTCGGCAGCTGCGAGCATGGCTTACACCAACGGTATCGGACTCGACTCATCCAGTACGTCTGCGCGTAGAGCCCCATGCTATCTCACCGGTTCTCGGCCTAGCCGGGCGGTTTGATATTCTCCTTGAATCGGATCGTCGTACAACGCTTGTTGAATTGAAGAGCGGCACTCCCCCACGGCGAGGAGGACGTCCGAGTCACATTGCTCAGTTGAGCTGTTACGCAGCTCTGCATCTTGCCGTCGAGGGACGATGGCCCGATGATGTCCTGCTCTGGTATGCTGCACATCCTGAGCCCGATATGGCACTGCGCCCGGTGACAGCCGACGAGATCCTGCGCACCGTACACAGCTTGCTACAGCTCAGAAATGCTACAGTGAGCATGGACCATGCTCTTGCACAACGAACCTTTGGTGCACTTCGCAACATCGGACCCTCCATGCCGGGCGTCAGCGATTTTGCGCAAGATGCCGCCGAGCGATTTCAGGATGCCTATGCCGCAGCCGATCCGGTGGTTCGCACAGCGAGTCAGGGGTGGTTATCGATGCTTCACCGAGAGCGGTGGGTGCAGCGTCTGGGTACGACGGAGTCCGCTCCGCGTTCTGTGCGTGCCCGGGCAGATCTCTGGCGTGAGTCGCTGGAAACGAAACGCAACGACCCGTCCTGTATCACCGATCTGGTGATCGACGTTGAAGCATCGAACTTCGAACGGATGCACTTGAGCTTCCGGAGAGATCAGCCGATCGAACACACCTCGCTACGCCACGGCGATTTGGTGATCCTGCACCAACAGCGCTCTACACAGCCCAACGGCCGGTTCATCATCAAGGCAACAGTCGAGGCACTACACGAATCGTCCGTGCGGTTGTCACTCCGCAACAAGCAGATCGATCAGCACGATCTGCTCACGGGCTCGTGGATCATCGAAGTGGATCTGTCGGACAAGTCGATTCGCGATGCAATGCCAGGAGCCGTCGCTCTCCTGGCGATGAGCGCACGGCGACAGAACCTCCTGCTTGGCCGAACACCGGCTCCGATACCACCGGAGGTGGTCCAGCCCCCTACCCCTGCGGCAGTCACCGAAGCTACACCGGTACAAGTGCGCGTGATTCGCCAGGCACTGGCACAGCCGGAGCTATTCCTGCTACAGGGCCCCCCTGGAACGGGCAAAACGAACATCGCTCTGCGCAGTATCGTGGCCACGCTGGCAGCTAAGCCGGATGAACGTGTTCTTGTGCTGGCGTTCACCAATCGGGCCGTCAGCGAAATCTGTGCAGCACTGTCTACTGTGCTACCACATGATCAGTTCATTCGCCACGGATCGAAGGTCGGCAGCGATGAAACACAGGATGTTGCCGCCATTCCGCATCTCGCGCGTACGCTGTCGGCACAGGACCTGGCCGAGCGTATCGCTACGGCGCGTGTTGTGGTTGCAACCATGAGCAGCATCGTAAGCTCAGCCGAAATCTTCGAGTTTGGAACGTTCACCACGGCCATCGTCGACGAGGCCTCTCAGCTCATCGAGCCGTTAGTGCTGCACATTGCGTTGCGAGTCCACCGGCTGATCCTGATCGGCGATCACGCACAGCTACCGCCCGTTATTACGCAGCCGACGGCGCACCTTGCGGTAAACGCCCCGCTCCTGCACGATGTGGGTCTGGATCATTTGGGGCAGACCACCTTCGAGCGGCTGTTTACGATCTACCAATCCCGTGGATGGACGGATGGCTCGGCGATGCTGGTGGAACAAGGGCGGATGCACCAGGACGTCATGACGATGCCGTCGTCCATGTTTTACGGCGAGCGCCTGCAACCAGTGCTGGAATGGCAGCGCAGTAGCGAGCCCCTTCCATGGCACGATATGCTTCCACACCGGGCCATCTTCATTCCTGTGAGGGCTAACAGATCCGAGCACCAGCACACCCTAGAAGTAGCCACCATCACATGGCTCCTGGGTTCCATGTTTCCCGAGGAGAGCAGCGAGAGCTTGAGCGTGGGTGTGATCACGCCATTCCGTCTGCAGAATCATGCGATGCTACTGGCGGTGTCGGGATTGGCTCAGCGTGTGAGCTCCACGATTACCATCGATACGGTTGAACGGTTTCAAGGCAGTCAGCGTGACGTGATCATCTACGGCACGGCTGTTGCCACTAGCACCGATCTACGAACCATCACTTCCGAAACTCGTGTGGATGGTCGTGTGGTGGATCGTAAGCTGAACGTTGCCTGTACACGGGCGCGACAGCAGTTCATCATGCTTGGACACCCGGAGATCCTCTCCCAGAGCGAGTCCTATGCCGAGGCATTACGTCAGCTTCCATGGGTACACCTGCAGGATCGCATAGATTTGCCGTATGGCAGGTCATAGCAAATGGGCGAACATCAAGCATCGCAAAGCCGTTGTTGATGCACGACGCGGAAAACTCTTTACGCGCATCTCACGCGAGATCATCGTAGCCGCACGACTGGGAGGTGCCGACACCGAGGCAAATCCGCGGTTGCGGATGGCAATCGCCAATGCACGTGCCGTATCGATGCCATTAGACAACATCAAGCGAGCCATCCAACGTGGCACGGGTGAGATTGAAGGGGCTACCTACGAAGATGTGACCTTCGAGGGATACGGACCGGGAGGCGTAGCGATGATCGTGGAGTGTACCACCGAGAATCGTAATCGCACCATTGCCGACGTACGGTCAGCCTTCTCCAAGAATGGCGGTAATCTGGGTGAATCCAATTCAGTAGCCTGGAGCTTAACTCGTCAGGGTCTGCTGCGTATCGATACGGAACGGTCTGAAGAGGACATGCTAGAACTGGCACTCGATGTTGGTGCCGACCACGTGGAGATGATTAACGACGGAGCCGTGCTCACCTGTGCACCGGACGTGTTAGGTACAGCGGCACGCTCGCTGGAACAGGCTGGCGTCACGATTGCCGAACAGCGCATGGTGTATGAACCACAACAGAGAATTGCCGTCACTGATCCGGCGCTAGCGAAGAAGCTGCTGAAACTCTTGGATACCTTCGATGATCTGGACGATGTGCAGCAGGTCTACAATAATGCCGAGATTTCCGACGACGTGGCGGACCAACTGTGAGCATCACATGAGAATCATCGGTATCGACCCAGGCAGTGTTGTGTGTGGCTATGGTGTGATCGACGTTCAGGGCTCCACAATGACCGTCGTGGAGTGTGGTGTGGTGCAGGTGAAGCGTCGCAGCACCAACTTCCCCGGACGCCTGCGCGAGATCCACGATCGCCTGCACGCTGTGATCGCACGCACACAACCCGATGCCTGTGCCATGGAGCAGGTGTTCTATGCCAAGAACGTGAAGTCCATCGTCCAGTTGTCGCACGCTCGAGGCGTTGCGATGCTGGCAAGTGCGCAACACAACCTTGATCCTGTAGAATACACGCCCATGCAGGTCAAACGCTCTGTAACCGGTCGTGGAGCTGCTTCAAAAGATCAGGTGGCGCACATGGTGCAGGCTATCTTGGGCATCAGTGAAACGCCGGAGTTTCATGATACCACAGACGCCCTGGCTGTTGCGATCTGCCACGCCGTTAACGGGAAGCCACCAGAACCGATCCTCAAGCAGCGCACCAATCGCCGCAAGGCATGGGCCGACTTCGTGCGACAGCAGAAGTCCTAAGGGCATTATCCCAGACGGTTGCCGTATTTTTGGCCCGAATCATTCCCCCACCTGTACTCAGTGAAAGTGTATCCTATGGCCATCCGTGTTGCAATCAATGGTTTTGGACGTATCGGTCGGTTGGTGTTCCGCGCGATGAAGCAGCGTGGTCTGGACGTCGACGTCGTGGGTATCAACGACCTGACGGATGCTACTACCCTGGCCCATCTGCTCAAATACGACTCTGCACATGGCAAGTTCAACGGCACCGTGCAGGTGAACGGCAACACGATGACGGTGAATGGTGATGAGATTGCCATCTCGGCCGAACGCCAGATCGAGAATCTGTCTTGGAAGGATGTGGACGTGGTGATTGAATCCACCGGCGTCTTCACCTCACGTGACGCGTTGAGCAAGCATCTTGCCCACGCGAAGAAGGTGATCCTCACGGCACCGGCAAAGGACACACTGGATGGCACCATTGTGCTGGGTGTGAACGATCACGAACTGCGCTCTGATATGCACGTGGTGTCCAATGCATCGTGCACCACCAACTGCTTGGCTCCCATGGTGAAGATCCTGAACGACACATTCGGTATCGTGAATGGCTACATGACCACCGTGCATGCCTACACCAATGATCAGAACATCCTCGACCTGCCACACAAGGACCTGCGCCGTGCCCGCGCTGCGGCCGTGAACATCATCCCAACGACGACCGGTGCAGCAAAAGCTGTGAGCGAAGTGATTCCGGCGATGAAGGGTAGGCTGGACGGCTTAGCGTTTCGTGTTCCTACGCCCGATGGTTCGGTAACGGACTTTACGGCTGTACTGGAACGAGCCGCCACAAAGGACGAGATCAATGCGGCCTTCCGCGCCGCTGCCGAAGGCCCCCTACACGGCATCCTGGAATACTGTACCGATCCCGTGGTGTCGTCGGATATCATCGGCAACCCACACTCCTGCATCTTTGATGCCCTAAGCACGATGTCCATGGGTACCACGGTGAAGGTCGTGGGATGGTACGATAATGAATGGGGCTACTCCAATCGCATTGTTGATCTCTTGCTGCGAGTGACAGCGTGATCCGCAACATCCAGGATGTGCCGGTCACCGGCAAGCGGGTGCTTACGAGGGTAGATTTCAACGTACCCATCAGTGCATCCGGGGAGATCACGGACGACACGCGCATTCGTGAAACGCTACCGACCATTCGAAGCATTGTAGACCGTGGCGGCATAGCCGTGCTGGTATCGCACCTTGGTCGGCCGAAGGGTATGGTAGCGCCAGCGTTTACGCTCAAGCCAGTGGCAGATCACCTGCAGACGCTTCTACCAGACCATCGTGTTGTGTTTGCACCAGATTGTGTGGGAGAGCACGCCACATCTGCTGTGAGTGCTGCACAGCCCGGCGACATTGTGCTACTGGAAAACGTGCGATTCCATGCCGAAGAAGAAGCCAATGACGCCCGTTTCGCGACGGCGTTAGCGGCCGTTGCTGACGTGTTCTGCAACGACGCCTTTGGTACCGCCCACCGTGCTCATGCCAGCACAGTGGGGGTTACAGCTCACGTCCAGGACGTCTGTGCCGGATTGCTCATGCAGAAGGAGCTCGCCTACCTCGGAGCAGCACTTCGCGAGCCGCGCCGTCCACTCGTGGCCGTCATTGGTGGGTCGAAAATTTCTGGAAAGATCGATGTCATCCGATCGCTGATGCACTCGTGCGATACGATTCTGATTGGTGGTGGTATGATGTTCACGTTTCTTCAATCCCAGGGCATCTCCGTAGGATCGTCGCTGGTAGAGCCCGACCGCCTGGAACTGGCGGCGTCGCTGCTGGAAGAGGCCCGCCACACGGCAGTTCGGCTCCTACTGCCCACCGATACGATTGTTGCCGACCGCTTTGACGCACAGGCCGCTACGCAGGTGGTTGCTGTCACCGAGATTCCTGATGGCTGGATGGGGCTTGATGTTGGTCCGGAATCCGCCGCCGCCTATGGCGAGGTGATTCGCACTGCTGGAACCGTCGTGTGGAACGGTCCGATGGGCGTCTTCGAGATGCCACCGTTTGCCGCTGGAACTCGACAGGTTGCCGATGCGTTGGCAGAGGCAACAGCACGTGGAGCCATCACGATCGTTGGCGGCGGCGACTCTGCCGCAGCCATCACGCAATTCGGCTTGGCGTCGCGCGTCAGTCACGTGTCTACGGGCGGAGGCGCATCCCTTGAGTTCCTCGAAGGCAAGGAACTGCCAGGAGTTGTGGCGCTAGACCGACCGTAGATGGTGGATCTTTCCTCACGAAACGCACGGTCACACCCATGTATCAGCGTACACGCGGCTTGAGCTTCTTTCCTCCGTTCATCAAGTTCTTGATGTTCGCCAACGTAGGTGTGTTCTTCCTGCAGTCGTTTGCCGATGGCTTCACCTTTGGTGGGGTACCTCTCGGCTCGGCTATCATGGAATGGTTCGCACTCTGGCCAATCGGGGAGAATTTTTGGCCGTGGCAGTTCCTTTCCTACCAGTACCTGCACGGGGGCTTCGGTCACCTCTTCTTCAACATGTTTGCCCTGTGGATGTTCGGGATGGAGCTCGAGAACATGTGGGGCTCGAAGCGGTTTGCCGTGTACTACACGCTGGCCGGCATTGCTGCCGGCATTGTTCACCTGGTTGTGACCCCACTCTTTGGCGGCAGCGGTGCACCAACCATTGGTGCTTCGGGTTCGATTATGGGAGTTCTGCTGGCCTTTGGCATGCTGTTTCCTGACCGTCCGGTGATGATGTTCCCGATCTTTTTCCCAATTCCTGCACGGTTCTTCGTGTTGATCTATGCCGGCATCGATCTGGTGATGGGAATCTCGAATGCCAGCGACGGTGTTGCCCACTTTGCCCACCTAGGTGGTGCACTCGGAGGCTACCTGCTCCTCAAGTTGGGAGAACCCCTCTGGACATGGCTCGAGGGAACGCGTGTAGGGGGCTCGCAGTCGAGCGTATACAACGTTCAGGACGTCGAGTTCCGTGATGTGAGCGACGGTCCTACGCTCTTCTACCAGCGACCATCGGCACCGGAAACCACCACAACCACCGAGCAGCGCGCAACACCCGCTACGGAAACGTATACACGATTCGTGGTGGACGGTGAGCGCATCACCCAGGAACACATCGACGAGATCCTCGACAAGATTTCGCAGGCCGGCTACCACAGCCTCACCGAGCGAGAGAAGAACATCCTCTTCCAGGTAAGCCGACAGCTATGAGGAGTATATGAGGCGCACTACTGTTGACGTTCGCATAGGCGACCTCATGATGGGGTCGAACTATCCGATCCGGATCCAGTCGATGACGACCACCGATACGATGGATACGGAGGCCACGGTTGCGCAGTCGATTCGCATGATCGAGGCCGGCTGTGAACTTGTGCGTGTGACTGCCCCTTCCCAGAGAGAGGCCTTGAATCTCGAGGCGATCCGCACGGAATTGCGAGCTCGCGGCTACACCACTCCATTAGTGGCCGACATTCACTACACGCCGAATGCGGCCGAGATCGCAGCTCGCATCGTCGAAAAGGTGCGCATCAATCCCGGCAACTACATCGATAAGAAGAAGTTCGAGGTCGTCGAGTACGATGATGCGGCCTACAGCGCGGAGTTGGATCGCGTGCGAGATCGCTTTCTCCCCTTGCTGCACGTGTGCAAGGAGTATGGAACAGCACTCCGTATCGGCACGAACCATGGTTCTCTGAGTGACCGCATCGTGAACCGCTACGGCGACAACCCTGCCGGGATGGTAGAAAGTGCGCTGGAGTTTCTCCGTATTGCCGCAGATGAGAGCTTCCATAACATCGTGCTCTCGATGAAGTCGAGTAATCCGATCATCATGATCGAGGCCTACCGCCTCTTGGTCCAACGACTCGAATCCGAGGGCTTGCCTCCGTATCCGCTGCACCTTGGTGTTACTGAGGCCGGCGACGGAGATGATGGCCGCGTCAAGAGTGCCGTTGGTATCGGAACACTCCTCGAAGACGGGCTGGGAGATACCATTCGCGTGTCGCTCACGGAGGAACCAGAGGCCGAACTTCCGGTGGCCCGAGCTCTTGCGGCTAGGTACGACCCACACATGGGCGGCGGCACATCCGCTTCTACACGGGCTGAACCCATCAACCTGCAGTACCAGCGCCATCGCAGTGCAGCGGTCAGTGTTCTTGGTGGCGAACACCTGCCTCGCGTGCTTGCTGATCTCCGTGGCTTCGGCATCTACCAACCAGAAGATCTGGCAGGGATAGGTCACCTCTACGATGCACAGACAGACAAATGGACCATGACCGACCAGGCTGCGGAGTTTGTGCTTGTCGGTGATCAACCGCTGCCATTCATGGCTCCGTCGGGAGTCCGGCAGTTGGTGGACGCTTCCACCTGGTTAGCTGGAAACGACAAACTGTACCGCGTTCCTGTGTGGTCAGCAGAACAGCTTCTGGCAACGACGGAGGAGGAACGTCATTCCGTCCTGAACGTCATCCACGTACCGGTCTCGCAGGTCACGCCATCGTGGATCGAGCAGGTGCGCCAGCTTTCAGCCACGATCCTCTTGGTGGAAGCTGACACCGAACTGCCCTACCGCAACGTTCGGGATATGTTCCGACAGATGCGAGATGCGGGCTGTTCAATGCCGATAATCGTGGCGTCATCCTACGCCAGCTGCGATCAGGACGAGCCACTCCTGCAGGCATGCACAGACGTGGGATCGATTCTAGCAGATGGCTACGGAGACGGTGTACTACTTCGCTGCACCGATCACACGATGGCTCCGCAGGAACGATTGGCTTGGAGCACGAAACTGTCGTTCGGCATTCTGCAGGCTACCCGACTGCGAATGACCAAAACCGAGTACATTAGCTGTCCTTCGTGTGGCAGGACGCTCTTTGATCTGCAAGAGACAACGGCCCTCATCCGCTCGCACACGGACCACCTCAAGGGCGTGAAGATCGGCATCATGGGATGCATTGTGAACGGTCCGGGAGAGATGGCCGACGCAGACTATGGCTACGTTGGTTCGGGACCAGGCAAGATTACGTTGTATCGTGGTCAGAGCATCGTACAACGAGCAGTGCCCACCTCCTCCGCTGTTGATGCTTTGATCAACGTGATACGGGAAGACGGGCGCTGGATTGAACGCGGATGACGGATACGACGAGCCTTAGGAGGCTGATTCGCCGCTCTTGACCTTTGGAGCGTGGCAGGCAACAACGACGGCTTCTGGACGGTCCAAGAACTCCACACCTGCGAACGTAAGTTCACTGACGTGGATCGACCCGCCGATGTCAAGGTGCGAAATGTCAACGTCGATGTGCTCAGGCATCTTGGTAGGGTCGACCTTCACATGTGCCTTGTGCATCACATGCTCCAGCACACCACCACCACGAACGCCAGCGGAGTTACCGACGAGATGGAGAGGAATCTCCATCTGAAGCGACTGGCCGGCAGTAATGCCGAGCAGGTCGATGTGGAGGATGCTGTCGCTAATGGGATCGAAGGTCACATCCTTCAGAATCGCCGTCTTTGCGCCAGCACCGTCAACCTGGAGGTTAATCACCTTGGCTTCAGCCGTGTAGACCACATCGCGCAGATCCAACGCCGGAATCGAGAAGTGGATCGGATCCTGTCCCTTGGCGTAGTAGACACCTGGAATCGTGCCATTGCGGCGAAGAGACTTGGCCTCTGCTTTTCCAGGAGTACGCTTAGTGGCCTTGATTGTAATGTCGCTCATGATGTTCACCTACCGGTAGTAACGTTGTGACGGTCACCCTTCGATCTTCTCGAAGAGAGAACTAATCGACTGATTTTCATGCGTACGAACGATTGCCTCCGCAAACAGCGGCGCAACGCTAATCACTTCAATGTTGGGATAGTGGTCCCGAAGCGGGATCGTGTCTGTCACGAACAGCTTCGAAATCGCCTCCGATGACGAAATCAACTCAACGGCCTCACCGCTGAACACAGGATGGGTACACACTCCAACAACCGATGCAGCACCACGATCCTTGATGGCCTCAGCACACTTCACGAACGTCGAACCCGTGTCGATCAGATCGTCCACAACTAAGATGTTCTTCCCTGCCACGTCTCCGATGATGTTCATGACTTCGGCAACGTTGTGCTTTGGCCTGCGTTTGTCGACCACTACCAAGTCAACGCCGTCACCGAGCATCTTGGCATAGGTACGAGCGTTTTTCACACCCCCCACATCCGGACTTGCCACGGCAACGTTGGTCAACCCTAGCCCCTTGATCACGTCGATGCTGATCGTAGATGCGTAGAGGTGGTCAACAGGAATATCAAAGAACCCTTGGAGCTGAGGCGTGTGCATGTCCATCGTAATCACGCGGTTAGCACCAGCCTGTGTTAACAGATTGGCTACCAGCTTTGCCGTGATTGCCACGCGTGGCTGGTCTTTCCGATCTTGCCGTGCATATCCAAGGTACGGGATCACAGCTGTGATGCGACGTGCGGAGGCCCGCTTTGCCGCGTCGATCAGCAGTAACAATTCAAAGAGATTGTCCGAGGGAGCGTGCAGCGACTGCACGATGTAGAGATCTACACCTCGAACGTTCTCCTCGTACTTTACCCACAGTTCACCATCACTGAAATTCCGAATCGTAACCTCTGCCAGTTCCCGGTGCGTCGCTCGAGCAATCCGTTCGGCAATTGCGCGATTGGACCGCCCAGCTACAATTTTCACCTCAGAGTTCACGCTTGTTTCCACGTTATGGACATGTGGTTAGCTGGGGCGGCAGGGATCGAACCTGCGAATGCCGGAACCAAAACCCGGTGCCTTACCACTTGGCGACGCCCCAATGTACAGGCTACGGCTTATCGTGTATCCTGAGCTACGAACGGCAGTAGGGCCAGATGACGAGCGTACTTGATTGCACGCGTCAGTCGGCGTTGCTGCAGTGCCGTTACTCCCGTAATGCGACGAGGCAGGATTTTGCCCTGATCGTTCGTAAAACGGCCAAGGAACTTTGGATCCAGATAGTCAATCAAGCGCGACTGCTTCAGCGGATTGTTCCGCTTACGTGGCTGCGCCTTTTTCTGACGAAATGGCGAATTGATCGTGTTTGGGTTTTGCGACCGCATTGGTCCGCGCTGATTCATCATCATGATGGTCTACTCGTGGTCTACTCGTGGTCTACTCGTGGTCTACTCGTGGTCTACTCGTGGTCTGCTCAAGAAAGTCAGTTACTTCTCAGCTTCCGTCTCGTCTTACTTCTTCGCACGCACGGCTTGCGTTTTCGCCATGCGCTTGTTGAAGCGGTCAACCCGACCGGCCGTATCCAACAGCATTTGCTTGCCGGTGTAGAACGGATGGGACTTGGAGTCGATCTCAAGAACCATGCGCTCGCCACTGTAGCATGAACGCGTCTGGAAGGTGGTACCGTCAGTCATGACAACGTCGACGGTCTTGTACGCTGGGTGTATGCCTTTTTTCATCGCTTATCCGTTGAAATCCATTTTATCAAGTTGGCCAAGTTCGTCCACCTGGACGAACCGTTCCTTGAACTTCACCGTTCCGGTCTCACCACGGAAGCCGCGGATGACCTTCACGCTGATACGCGACGTGCCTGCTTTTTTCTTGCCCTTGTCGCCGAAGGTTTGCTGTTTAGCCATTGTAGTGCCTTGGTTGCGATACGAACAACAAAGATACGGCCTTTGCTACTATTGGGCAAGAGCCAAGGTGGTATCTTTGTGATTATGGTTGTGATCAAGTTCGGCGGGGCCATCCTAGGCTCCTCCCCCGACAGCTTCCACCGCATGACAGAGGTGCTCGGCACCCTTCCCGGAGGCATGGTTGTGGTGAGTGCTCTCGGCAGAACCACGCAGGATCTATCCGACGCAGCCGAGCTGGCTCAACAGAGCAATCTGCAGGGGGCTCTTGGCATCGTGGATCAGATCGTCGCCATGCATCACGAGATGGCCGAGGCTCTACTGCCATCTCCGAGTGTTCGGAATCAGATCTCGGATCAGTTCGTAGAACTTCAGCGATCGCTCGTGACGATCCTACGGAGTGTGTCTGTCACGAGACAGCTGTCCCTTCGGACACGAGACCGCATTCTTGCCTACGGCGAGGATTTCTCGATCGCCCTCGTGAGAGCCGTCCTGCAGCAAGCCGACATACGGTGTTCGGTGATCGATGCTCGGCTGTGGTTACTAACATCCGACGACCATGGTTCCGCAACGCCGCAGCTGGAACGCACGCAAGAGCGATTCAACCGTGTCGTGGTGCCACAGCTCCGGCCTGGAGCGTGGGTCCTCACCCAAGGCTTCGTTGCAGCCACGGAACTTGGGGCAACAACGACCATGGGGAAGGAGAGCTCCAATCTTACTGCAACAGTCGCAGGCTTGATGATGACCTCTAAGAGTATCATCATCGTCACCGACGTCCCGGGCGTACGAAGTGCCGACCCCCACATGATACCTCGCACGGAATTGCGGCCTGAGCTGTCGTTTCAGCAAGCGCGCACGGCAGCGCAGCACGGTGTGAAGCTCCTCTATCCCACGATGATCGAGCCTGCGGAACGAGCGGGCATTCCTATCATCCTGCGAGATCTTGCTGGATCGGACGAACAGGTCACGATCATAGGTCCTGCATCGGCCTCCCATTCGCGTCCAATCGTATCTCTGCAGCCTCCTACCTCGCCGGAAGCCCCCTACCGCATCGCCATCGTATGCATCACAGCTATTCAGTGGCTGTGGGTCCTTCAAGTAGTCCTGAAGCACATACCCGATCTCCCGGTAAGCGTGCATAGCAGCAACAGCGAGGAGTGGGTTGAGGTTTCGCTCCCATCAATGTGGGATGGTTCCATCACCGATCTTCTGCGAATGATCCACGGTGCAATGCTCGAGGCAGCTGATCGTTATCCGCGTTCGCAACACTCATCCCGAACAGCACCATGAAACCAGTCCATGACAAGCGCAGTATTGAAGACGTCACACCGGGCCATACCTATGTGGTCGGCATGAATGGTACCGACCTTTACGAGGGCACGGTCACGAAGTTCCACGGTGGATGCTGGGCAACCATTCGTGTCGAGAAGGCTATCGATGGCCCGATGGCACCACACTATCAGCCGGGAATGGAGTTCGACATCAAGGTGGCGAACTACACGCTAGTGCCGGTCTAGTCGGCCTACCCGCTGGTTCTCGTTGTTCTGCGCTAGTTGTTCTGTTTGGCTGCGATCTTGGCTAGAATTGCCTCGTGCATACGGCGCTCCAGCACCCCATTCGACGTCCAGAAGTGCACGGCATTGGTGATGAACTGTTCGAAACCGGACAGCTCTGCTCTCAGGATCAGTACCGTCTGACGCACACCGATCTCCCGGACGTTCACCTTGAATTGCACCCGGCCCGTGATCCAGATTCCACCACGGATCATTGGTAGCTTGCCATACTGTTCCATGTGATCACGCGTGGTATCCTCGCCGGTGGCAAGGATGCAGAAATCACTGATGTACATCCCCTTGTAAAATCCCAGCTCGTCCTCGGGGTCGGTGATCTTGTTGGTTTGGGCCTTACCGCACGACATTTCGGCCATGGACTCCTCCATCGCACTCCAGACCGTACCAAATGGAGCACTGATCGTATCTCGAATCACCACGGCATCCGATGCGGCGTCTTGAGACAGAGCCGATGATGACGCACCAAGACTAACCCAGATGGCCACCAGTGCTACGATGCGTTTCATGTACATGTGCATCACGGAACTACCCTTTCGAGAGCTGAACGGAAACAACCTTCGAAACAGCCGGTTCCTCCATTGTGACGCCGTAGAGGGTATCGGCCGCTTCCATCGTCTTTTTGTTGTGCGTGATCATCAGGAACTGTGTGTTCTCGGAGAACTTCCGGATAATCTTGAGGTACCGATCAATGTTCGCATCATCGAGCGGTGCATCCACTTCGTCAAGGATACAGAACGGACTCGGTTTTACGAGGTAGATCGCAAACAGCAGAGCGATAGCGGTGAGCGTCTTCTCGCCACCCGACAGCATCTCGATGGAGTGCGGACGCTTACCACGGGGCTTGGCAATGATCTCGATCTTGCTTTCCAGCGGATCATGATCGCCCTCCTCAATCATCTGCAGGTCGGCTTCATCGTCCTGGCTAAACAGCACGGTGAAGAGCTCCTTGAAGTTTGTTCGGATGGCTTCGAAGGTGGCCGTGAACTTTTCTCGTGCCGTTCGATTGATCTCAGCAATCGTCTCGTTCAACGTCCGTTCAGATTCAACCAAGTCGGCGAGCTGGCGCGTGAGAAACTCGAAACGTTCGTTTTCACGCTCATGCTCTTCCAGTGCCAGGAAGTTGACATTGCCCATCGAGGTAAGCTTTCGACGCAGTTCCTGTGCCTCTTCGCGCAGCTCTTCGCGTGGTCGGTCGGATGCCGGCAGCTCAGGCTGTTCCGACAATGATTCCGGCAACTCCAACTCAAGCTCTTCAACAGCACGCGCCCGCAGGTTCTCGATGCGCAGCGTTGAGGCATTCAGTTTGAGGTCCACCTCGTGCAGTTCCGTGTGGACGGCATCCACCGTCTTGCGCTGGAGTCGGACGTCTTCGATAGCCTGGTGCGTGGCAGTCGAGCATTCGCGTACGACACGTTCGGCCTCCTCACGTCGGGCAGTAGCTTGGGTGAGGTCCCGCTGCGTAGTATCCACTGCGGTGCTGGCGGCAGCACGCTCGGCCTCGAGCTCGGCCTGACGGGTACGAACGTCCTCTTCCTCTTGCGCTCGCTGATCCCGGCGCTGGTCTATCGAGGTGCTCTGACTCCGCAGCCGCTGCTCATCGGCCTGCAAGGTTTGGACCTCGCCATCCAGACGCACCAACACCAATTCGGCGTCACGCAGGAGGGCCCGCGCCTCCGACAGACGTTGGTCGGCTGCCTGCAGATGCTGTTCTGACGTCTGCAGTTCGCTCTCGTGAGAGGCTACGTGGCTCTGCTGGTCTGCAACCCCTCCCTCAGCAGCTTCGATCAAGTGCTGAATAGAACCCTCTTCTTCCACCAAGGTTGACTGCTCGGTTTGCAGTACCTGAAGCTGACCCACCACATCCTCCAATCGCCCCTTGAGTGCATCCAGCCGCTGCAGGCGCTCGTTACGAGCAACTGCCGTGCGGCGAACCGTCTCACCCAGCTGGCGGAGATCGATCTCTGCGAGGGCACCCTTGACGTCGCTGAGCCGCACATCCGTCGTTGTCATCTGCTCTCGCAGTCGCTCGACGTCATTTCGCAGCTGATCGATGCGTTCACGTCGGCCTACGCGGACACCCTCGGTCTTTGACACGCTGCCACCGCGCACGGCACCCGATCGATGCACGACCTCACCGGTGCGCGTGACGGCTGCATCGATGCTGGACTGCTGAACGGCTGCCCATGCGGCATCGATGGAGTCGACCACCACGGTGCGACCAAGAATGCCACGTACGGCACCACGCAACGTGGGATCGGTGTCCACCAGTTCACTAGCCCATCCCACGATCCCATCACCCTGAGGGATGGAAGGGGGCTCGGGCAGTTCGGGGATGGCATCCCGACAGAGGAAGGTTGCCTTCCCGACGCTGTTCTTTGATAACGCTGCAATAGCGGCGTTTGCTTCGGCGCGATTTGCCACCACGAAATACCGCGATGCCGGGCCCAGCGCTGCTTCGATCGCAATGCGGAGGTCATCGGCGGTATTCAAGACCTCTGCCAACGTGAGCTTCTCGCCGGACGGCGTCCACTCCGACGTATTCATCAGAAACTTACTTGACTCTGTCGTGTCCACCAGGCCCACCAGAAACTCCAGCGACGCACTGGTATGAGCGGTGTGCTCGCGCAACTCATCCATCCGTGCCTGGAGCGACTCCTGCTCGTTGCGCAGTGTGTTCTGCTGCGCTTCTGCCTGATGCAGGGCAGCTTCAGCAGCCTGCAGTGCAACGTCAAGGGCCGGAACATCTGCAGACTCACGCTCGATGTGCTCGGCAACTGTGCGTCTGCGCTCCTCGAGCTGCTGTTGTTGAGCCTGGACGTCGCGTAGGCGTCGCTGTAAACCCTGCATCTGCACGAGGAGGCGGTCAGACTCGGATCGACGCTCGCTTAGCGCCTGACGCTCGCGGGCAAGAGCCTCGCGCTGCTGGTCGACGGCACTACGTGCCTCGGCAACATGCTGCTGTTCGGCAGTCACGCGCTCTCGACGTTGATCGGTTGCTTCGACGGCCTGCTGCGCTTCCTGTTGGGCTGCGCTGCGCCGCTCCATCACCGACTGCAATTCCTCTTCCGTTGACACACGCTGCTCAGCGGACTCATTGTGTTCGCGCTGGAGGCGCTCGAGTGCCCTCTGGCTGGCAACAATCCGCTCCTCGAGGACAGACAATCTCTGACGTTCCTCGCCCAGCACCGACCGAACACTGTTTTCCAGTTCCTGTGCCTGACGCAACTCGGCTTCTGCAGCTGTATGTGCGGTCTCTGAATCCGAAACGGCCTCTTCACGCTGGGCAAGGTCGCCTTCAGCAGCCTCCTTCCGTGAGCGTACGTCGGCGATGTGCAGTTGGAACTGCGTCAGTGCAGCCCACTCCTCGGCATAGTCAAAGGCAAACAACAGATGGTCGATGGCACGCAACTCGGCGGTGAGCTCCTGGTGTCGCTTGGCCTTTTGTGCTTGCCGCGCCAGTGAGCCCACGGTCTTTTCAACTTCTCGTACAATGTCCTGCACACGAGCAATATCGCGTTGTGCGGCCTCGAGCTTACGCGCGGCTTCCTTGCGCCGAACCTTGTACTTCGTAACTCCAGCTGCCTCCTCGAACAGATGCCGACGCTCGTCGGCCTTGTCACTGAGGATGGTCTCGATCATCTTCAACTCGATCACGGAGTAGGCATCGGCACCCATGCCGGTGTCCATGAACAGATCTACGATGTCGCGCAACCGACACTGCGTCTTGTTCAACAAGTACTGACTCTCACCACTGCGGAAGAGTCGGCGGGTGATCACCACCTGGGCGTACTCGGTTGGAAGGATGTGCTTGTTGTTCTCGATGGTCAGGGACACCTCAGCCATTCCGAGTGGCTTGCGTGCCTTCGAGCCGTTAAAGATCACCTGATCCATGCTGTCGGCTCGGAGCATGGACGTTTTCTGCTCTCCGAGAACCCAACGAATAGCGTCAACGATGTTCGTCTTTCCGCAACCATTGGGTCCAACGATCGCCGTTACCCCATCGTTAAACGACAGATCGATCTTTTGGGCGAAACTCTTGAAGCCGACCATTTCCAGGCGCGACAGGTACATGAGCGCTGAACTTTCCTAAGTGCGTCGTGAGAAAATATGGCCAACGGGCAAGTTGCGACGAACGCGACGTTCATGTGAACGTGAGTTTTCCACAGATCCGAGCCCCCTACCACTCGTTTCGGCGATTGACGAGCAGCATGGGGAAGGTTGCCACAACCGTCGTGTAGAGGGTTGTCGCTACGCCGTTTACAAGGAAGAACTCCCAGAATGACGTCTGCATTGGCTTGATGTAGAAGAAGAAGTAGACGAGGTTATGCAGGAATCCCGTGAACGTCACAATGAGCAACAAGCGGTAACTGCCGATGGTAGCTAGTCCCATGCCCTCGCGGTAGAAATAGCCAGCCATGAACCCGGCCAGCGTTTTTGCCAATGCATTGGAGCCCAGAACATCGGTCGTGAGCATATCGAAGAGCAGGCCTGCTCCAAATCCAACAATCATGCCTACGTACTGTCCCTCCATCAGGGCAGCCCATACCACCAACAACAACAGCAAGTCTGGTGTGACCGACTGCACCGAGACGTACTTGAGGAACACCATGTGCACCACGCTCAGCAGCAAGGCGACTACTGCATAGGCCAGATACCGGAGTGCTGGGTTGTCGAACATGGACATCGAGAAGTACGTACTCATCTAGCGTCCTCCCCCAGCTTGTCCGCGGTCCGTAGGACGCTGGACTACCCGATCCTCCAGGGCAACTCGCTCCGGATCTGGTTGCCAGCGCACAACAAACACCTGCGACAGCGTCGAGGCATCGGCCATGGGTCGCACGAGGATGCGCTGGAACACGGAGTTCTCTACATCAGCCACGAATGCAACGGTACCGATGACGATGTTCGCGGGAAACCTCGTGGAGAA
>JAURGP010000022.1 GCA_030833725.1 Candidatus Kapaibacterium sp.
GTGGTGGGCGGCCATCATCTCGACGCTGTGGGCGACCGTCATCACGACGCTGTGGGCGACCGTCATCACGACGCTGCTGGCCGGATCGCTGGCTACCCGAGGTTCGTCCGCGCTGCGATGGCCGGCGGTTGTTCCCATCGGATGATCTGCGCAAGCCATACGAGTCGTTCGTCCGTGGTTGCCGATCATCCGGAAACGACGACTCGGGTTGTTGTTCATCCCATTGATTCCGGAACTGAGGATTCTGTCCGGGCACGTAGTTCGGATCGATGGCCTGCGGGGGCACGCGATCGAACGGCGGGCGTGAGCGCTTGGAATTCGAGCGCTTTTTTCGTTGCTCAAACGATAATGAGCTTTCATTTGAGAGGGGTTGCTGTTCCCCATTACCACCGCGTCGTTGGCGGTTGTCTCCTCTTCGGCGAGGTTTGCCGTGCTGCATATGTGCGTTACTACCTGGTGGATGATGTTGCTGGTACGTGTGTCGTACCAATCATCGTTGTGTGTGAAAGCTGGAGATGCTGCTACGCAACACTGCGTAGGAACAAGGGCGATCGAAGAAGAACCTTCGGGTGGCGCCAGCATCTGTGATAAGAGTTGCGGGGATCGACCCTGTCCAGGATGAATCTACGCGTGCCGTCCATGAATCATCGGCGTAGGTGTCCAGTAGGACGCATGGGAGTCGTATTCCCTTTCTTCGTAACCAAGGTTCTACAAGTGTCTGGTGGTTCGCTGGCTGATCGAGACTGATCAGAATCACGCGCACCGGCCGTGAAAATGTTGTCTTCTGTACCTGTTGCAATGTTGGCAGATCTTCGTCGCACGTTTTACACCACGTTGCCCAGAAGTGCAGCACAAACACGGTGTCGTTCCCACGCTGAATGCGATCTTCAACCTCTTTGAGTGTGCTCTGAGGAATCCCCACCGCCAGCATGATCGACAGCCTCACCACGGCCCACGCAATCATCTGACTGCTTCTCCCACCGGCTCAATCAAATTTCGGGCCACAGGAACAGCCTCGAGGGCTCCGTCGGGTAAGGGGCTCATCAACTGCTCCATCCGTCCTCGGTCGTCCGTAGTCAGCCATTCCACGTGATCTCGAAGTGGAATCACCACGGGCATCCGTTGTTTTCGATTGTGTACGAATTGAAGCAGAGCGTTCGCCGCAGTCGTCAGAATGGAGAACGATGGAACTACCTCGCCTGTTACCGGATGGGTCCATGGTTCCCAGATACAGCCTAGCGTCAATGGACCGTGATCAACCGACTGCACGCGGTAGGGCTGCGTCGTCCGGCCCTCATGCCTCCACTCGATGAATCCATCTACCTCTACCAGTGCCCTACGCGATACAATGGCCTTGCGAAACGAGGGCTTTTCGAAGACGGTTTCCGAGCGAGCATTCAGCGTTTTCGAAGCGATATCCGCAGCAGCTGCTTCATCCTTAATCCAGCTTGGAATCAGCCCCCATTGCATGGGCTTGACGTGCTGTGTAGCCACGATGATCGGCAACGTTGGATGGGCGAACCCCGAGACGGGTACACCGCGCACAGTTACCGTAAAACACACAGCAAACTCTGAACAGACACAGACTACTCGACCGTAATCTGGGCAACGTCGAAGTTCCCCTTCAGCGTAACCGTACCGGAACCAGATGTTTTCTCAACTTCTGCTTCAAAGCTTCCCTTGGCCCTGCCACCAACGCCGCCCCAGGAATCGATCGTAATTGTGCCGGACTTTGCGAAGTAAATCGAAAGCCCACTGCCCGGTGTGACCACTCCTAGACTAGCTGTCACTCCATCGAATGCATTGATCTGGAATGTGCCGGTTTTGACATTAGAGATGGTGAGCGTGGCTGTGTAGGTATTGCTACCATCCGTTCCCAAAAGACCTATGGATCCCATACCATCCGACTCTACGGCAATGACGCCTCCCATCGTTTGTATTGCCTCGATCAAGATGTCCGAGAATCCCTCACCATTCACACGAAAGGAATTGGACGGATCGCCAGATGGACTGGATGAGCTCGAGCACCCAACGATCGTAGCTGCGGTCGTAGCGACAAGAAGCGCTACGGCAAAGAAAAGTACGCGGTACATAGAATTGCTCCAGATCAAGACATCTTGGCTAAACAGTAGGAATCTACGGAAAAGTTCACAGCAATGGCCACAGTACAACGCCAATCAGGATGACGATACCTACAACCATCAGGACGGCATAATTCTGAGCGATGCCGCTCTGTAGTTTACGCAAGACTCCTGCTACTGCTCCAACCGTGCTCGCAGAACCGTTTACAACGCCATCTACAATCTTGACGTCGAAGATCTTCCAGAGGAAGTCACGCGAAAGCGCCAGAATCGGACCAACTACAGCCAGGTGGTAGATTTCATCAACGTACCACTTGTTCCACAGGAGCTTGTACGCTGCCGAGAACTTCGCACCCAAGGCCGAAGCACGCTCAGTACCATCCTTGTAGAGGTTCCGTGCCAAGAAAACACCTGCCAGGGCAATTGTGACTGAACCCGCCATCAGGAGGATCTCCGTCGTGGGGTCCATCGTTACGCTGCCCATGCCCAGTGTTTGCACGCCGGCATCCATAATGGGATGCAGCCACGATTCCAGCAGATTGGGGATGTGCAAGGGATGACCAAGCAAATGCGGCACACCCAGGAAGCCCCCTACCGCCGACAGCACCGCCAGAACAATCAACGGAATGGTCATCGTGGCTGGCGATTCATGCGGATGCACATGATGATGGTCGAATCGCTCCTTGCCATGGAAGGTCAAGGCCGTCAATCGCCACATGTAGAAGGCCGTGAAGAAGGCCGCTAGGGCACCAACAGCCCACAATACCGGGCTGCCATAATAGAAACTGAAGAGCAGGATCTCATCCTTGGAAAAGAATCCCGAGAACAGTGGGATTCCCGAAATAGCCAGCGTACCAATGATCCACGTCCGATACGTAATCGGCATGTGCTTGGCCAGACCGCCCATTTTCTGAATGTCCTGTTCCTCGTGCATGCCGTGGATCACCGAACCCGAGCCAAGGAACAACAGTGCCTTGAAGAAGGCGTGCGTCATAACGTGGAACACTGCGATGGTGAAGGCCCCTACACCCAGGGCGGTGAACATGAAGCCGAGCTGTGAAACGGTAGAGTAGGCCAAAACCTTCTTGATGTCGTTTTGTACCAATCCCACGGTACCGGCGATCAGTGCCGTCGTGATACCGATGCCCGTCACAACGGCCATCGTGGTGGGCGACATGGCAAACAGAACATTGGTGCGGGCAATCAAGTAGATGCCCGACGTCACCATCGTGGCAGCGTGGATCAGCGCCGATACCGGCGTTGGACCCGCCATGGCGTCTGGCAGCCACACACCAAGCGGAATCTGCGCACTCTTGCCGGTTGCGCCCAAGAACAATGCCAGGGTGATGATCGTGACGGTAGCGTCCCCCACCCCCCATGCACTCTGTGCTCCTGCAGTGATTGCATCGTAGTTCAACGTACCGAATTGCTGGAATAGCAAAAACATTGCTACCAGTACGCCGAAGTCACCGATGCGATTCACAATGAAGGCCTTCTTGGCAGCATCGCCCGTCCAGACGATGTTGGTACCGTCGAACTTGCGGTTGTACCAGAATCCGATCAGCAGGTACGAGGCCAAGCCCACACCTTCCCATCCAAGGAAGGTCAGCAACAGGTTGTTCGCCAGAACCAGGTTCAACATCATGAATACGAACAGGTTCAGGTAGGCGAAGAACCGGAAGAAACTCTTGTCTCCATGCATGTAACCGATCGAGTACACATGGATCAGGAAGCCGATACCGGTAATGATCAGCGCAAACAGAATCGACAACTGGTCGATCTTGTAGGCGATATCTACCGAGAACGAACCCGTGGCAATCCAGGTATACACGGTCGACGTAAATGAGCGCGACTCAGCCGGCGCTCCCAGCATCTGCACAAACAGCGACACGGCCACGAGAAAGGAGAAGAATACGGCACCGCTGCCGATCGCTCCAATCAGCTTCTCGCTTTTGATGCGGGTGCCGAACAGTCCAATGATGGCAAAGCCAATCAAGGGGAACAGTACAATCAGTCCTGGATGCAGTAGGGGGCTCATCCGATCTCCGGTGCAATCGATTCAAAGTCTAGTTTCTCAACATCCATCATCACGTTACGGAACGAAATCCGCATCGTCTCGTCGATAATCATCATGGCATTCCGCTCCATCTTCATCCAGTCTGATCGGCGCGCTGTAAAAGGTTCCGAGGCTAGAACAATTGCCGACGGTTTCCCAAATGTAGGCTCCATTACGCAGACTTCGCCGCGACAATGATACTCCCGGCCATGCATGTAGTACAGTGAAGCCGGTTGCACGTTTGGATTGGTTGTGTAGCGGACAGCCACCATGCAGGTGCCATTTGTAACGGCAAGGTTTAGATAGGAATGCTGGCGGATGTCGTGTTCGATCATGAGCTCGCTCAGATCCGAGAACATCATTTCCATGGCATGAACCAGTTCTTCGCAGCTCACTGTCCCGAACGGATCAGCAATATGGTTCAACAACAGCCCGAACAGGTGTTCAGAGTCTGTCGATCCCTGAATTGCGTCGTAGGCCTGGTCGTTCAACCGGCGCAGGAGCTTCCGACGCATATTCTTGAAGCCCCCTAACACCCCGTTGTGCATGAACATCAGTTGACCGCACCAGAAGGGATGCGAGTTGACCTCTTCAATCCCCAGTCCGGGCGAAGCCGCCCGGACGTGGGCAAACATGCAGGGTGAATAAATCTTCCGTGCCAGGTTCCGAAGGTTCTGGTCCCCCCAGGCGGGCTTGATACTGCGGAAGACGCAGGGCTCGTTGTCGATCTGTGGATCATACCATCCGATACCGAATCCATCACCGTTGACGGATACGGACATCTCACCCGCATTCATGGTCTGTGCTGTTACCAACGAAAACTTTGGCCGATACAGCAAGTCATCTGCAAGAACGGGTGGACCGATGTAGGCCACAAAACGACACATGATCCAGTAGTGCCCTTCGCTTAGTTCAGGGCAGCTTTTTCAGCACACCAGGTGTTGTAGACGCCATCCAGCAGCAGGTTGAAGGCATCAGCTGCTTCGCGTGCGGAATCCAGCGCGGCCTGCTTCTGCTCATCGGTCTGGCACAGACGAGCCAGTGCATCACGTGTTACCGTGCGGTGAATCTCGTCGGCATGCTCGTGTACCTGGAAGAACGTGAGGGCATCGGTCGTGTCGAGGTTGTAGAACTTCTTCAGCCCTTCAATCTTGGTGGTCGAGATCTCAGGGATCTGCGACTCGTAGGCATACAGCGCAGCGATACCCTCGGCAGGATTGTCCCTACCGGCAAGCTCCTTGAGGATATGCACCGAAGCCCGGGTGTGCGACAGGTACTTGCGGTTCTTCATCTCGTCGCGCGACACTCCGAGAGCGTCAGCAAAACGCAGCCACAGTTCGGGATGGTTGTCGGCACCCTGCTCTTCTTCGACAAGGTTTTCCAACAGCATCTGGCGGATGTCCATGTCCGTACACTTCGAGTGCGTTGCACTGACGTACGTTGGGAAGTGATGAACCTGGTGGTAGTACTCTTTTGCATACTCGCGGAGCATGTCCACCGACAAAGCGCCTTCATTCCACATTTGGTAGAACGGGTGCTGAAGCATGTGGCGTTCTGCAATAATCGCGTCGAGCTGCTGGAGGAATTCTTCGGTCGTCATGGCGACGTTCCCTACAACGGTGAATGTGGATATGTGACTGTGTTGATCTGAACCGCAAAGATAGCGGATTTCATAGTTTTGTGTTCGGCGCTGGGCGCCTTTCTCTATGATTGTCCGGCTATGATGAACAACTACCCTGAATACGTTCCTGAAGAGGAATCCGACGTCCTTGAGCAGGTGGCTCTGGCGGCCAAGGTGATCCTCTACAACGACGAAGACCACACGTTCGATGAAGTGATCACACAGATCATCCGCGCTACGGGATGTTCCGCCGACACCGCTCATTCCCTTACCCTAGAAGTGCACCACCGCGGTAAAGCCATGGTGTTTGAAGGTCCCTTGGAGGGCTGCCTCCGCGTGTCGGCAATTCTGGAAGAGATTTCCCTACATACCCAGATCGAGTGGTAGGGGGCTTACGGCTTCCTGAGGGGGGGAGAACTGGGCACGGAGCCCGTTGAATCCGAGGGAGCAGGTGGCGATGCGGGATCACCCGGGGTTCCAAGTACTCCCCTAGCCTTGTCAATTTGACCTTTGATGGCATCGTTAAGCGAACCGCCGCCAGGAGTGAGGCCCGGGATGTCTGGCAGTTGCATGTTCCCAAGCTGGCCATTCAGATTTAAGGCATCCTTATTCTGCTCCAACATTTGCTGCATGACGTTCTTCTGTCCGGCTGTGGCCTTCTCCAAAAGGTCGCTATCCAAGTCGCGAAGCAGCGTGGAATCAGCAATCTCAACATCATTGGCCTTTGCAAGGGCATACTCAACGGACGGGCGGACCTCCTTGGCATACTCTGATCGCGGATAGCGCTCAACAAGCAGACCGTAGTAGTACAGGGCACTATCGTTCTGGTCCAAATCACGCTCCTGCATCCACCCCAGGGCATACAGGGCCTTTGCTGCATACGGACTGTCTTTGTAGTCGGCAGCAATGCGTTGCAGTTGTCGTGTTGCGTAGGCGTAATCCTTGATCCTCCGGAAGCTCATGCCGGAGCGGTACAGCTCGGAAGCATCGTCGGCGATGGCGTCGGCCACAAATCCAAGGGATGCGCTCGCTTCCTTCCCGTAGGGGGAGTTCGGATAACGTTCGTTCAACACCATGAACAGTGAATCAGCCTGTTCAGGGTTGCGTGGGGCAAGCACTCGTGCCTGCGCATACAGGTACTTGCTCCGCTCAGGATCACGGCTAGCTGTGCTGTCGTAAGCCCAGCGATAGTAGTACAACGCGGAGTCCGTGTTGCCGAGCTGCTCGTGAATCCGGGCCAAACCGTACACTTCCTTGCACGTCATGATGGCGATGGAATCGCGCATGGACTCGCGTTCTACAATCACCTTACGGAAGCCTGCAACTTTCCGCTGCTGATCCTCCCACTGCTTCAACAGGTTGAAGTACTTCGAAGCAACCTCATACACCGGGGTCCGTATCACCTTCGCCTTGGCAAAGTAGACGAGGGCCTCCTCGTAGTTGCTCTGCTTGTAGAGGTCCATCGCCTTCTGAAAGTTCTGAGCCATCATTTCCGGCCGCCCGACATAGGCTGAATCAGCCTTCTTCTGCTGCGCAATCAACGCAGGGTCAGGCGTTTCCGTACTGTCCTTGGTTGCCTCTTTGGCGCGTTGGAGGGCCAATCGCTCGGCTGTGATGAACGAGGTCCACTCGTTGAAGTTGTCGTTCTCTTCCAGTTCTACGAAGATGTCCTCGGCTTCCTCGAGACGGTCGAGACGGACGAGCGTGGCACCCAGATACAGCTGGCTTTCAAACTCCGCAAGGATGTCGGGGGTATACAGCGAATCAACCGCACGGAACGCCTCTTCGGCTAGCTGGTACTTACCCATGCGGTAGTACAGTGCAGCCACGTCCACTTGCCACGTGGCTCGGATTTCGTCGTCTTCGCTCTGGGCAATCGCCTGCTTGTACGGTGCAACAGCCCCATCCAGGTCGCCCTCCTCAAGAGCCATCTCTGCCTGAATGCGGTAGGCCTCTCCCAGAATGTCGTATCGATCCTTGTACCAGGCAACATCTACCGTCCGCGACAGCATCTGTTTTCCCTGCGTGACCTTGCGCTGCAGAAGGTAATCCTTCGACAATAACAGGTGGGCATCGGGAGAGTAGTCACCATCGGCAAAGCGTTCAATCAACTCCACACACTTCTGCTGCGATGGCACCCACTCCTGTCGGAAGAAGTACGACTCAGCCATCATGAACAGACTACCCTGGATGTAGTCGGACTTTGGATGAAAGGACAGGATCTTCGATCCCTTCATCAGGATGGAGTCCACCTTCTTGGCGACGGGTTGGAGCTTGCCCCGATCAATCATAAACGTCTTGAGGAAGGTATAGCTTCGGGTGCCGCCTTCTACGTTCTTCGGAGCTGCAACGCTATCCAAACCTGGCACCAGTACCCGTGGCGTGACCCTTCGTCCCTGATCGATAAACGCAAACTCGTCCTTCACATCATGCATGATCCGCTGCATGTTATAGTACGTGTTGAAGTACGTGGTCTGATTGTCGTACCACGCACAACCCGAAACTCCAATCGCGATCAGAGCCGCAAACAGAAGACGAGAGACCAGATGTGAGGGTTGTTGGTTCATGCCTGCATGACTATGGTCTACGCAACCAACGGTCGAAGAGTTGTTGTTGTCGAGAAGTCATCGTATCCATCTTTTGCAATCTTGCCTTCATGACCGGTGCCGTCGACATCGTGGTACTGTACACAACGCCGTCGCACTGAGCCGTCACCAGAACCTCTCGATCACCGGCTGCAGCTAGGATCTGGTCCATCTGCTTTGTACCAGTAACGCGTGTGCCATCAAGAGCAACTAGTTCGTCGTCGATACCAATGCCGGCGCGCTGGCCGGGTGATCCATCTAGGACTCCCTTGACCAGCACCTTGCCACTCGACTCGGCCACCGTCAATCCGGTAAACCGTATCGCGGGCACAGAGGCAAACGATCGATTTTCACCAAAGGTTATTGCTGGAGCGGTCTCAGCTTCTACCAGGAGCTTCAATCCAAGTGGCTCAAAGAGCTCAGCATACGGCAGTTCCGTGGTGCCGTTCAACCACTGCATCAATCGATCACGCAGTTGCACACCTGTGGACCGCTCCAGAATCGCAATGCATTCGTCCTCCGTCAGGCCGCGCGAGGGATCCTGCAGATATCGCTCCCATAGTCCTCGCAGGCCATCGTCCAGCGATGTACGACCATCCGTATGATCGATGATGTAGAGGTCCAGTAACATCGTGACAACTCCACCCTTGAGGTAGTAGGATGGGAATCGATTGTTTCCGTCGGGACTCTGGAGGTATAGCTTCACCCAACTCAGGAAACTGGAATCACGCGTCGACATCCGGAATCGTCCGGGCACCAGCATCAGACGTGTGAGGTGTTCGGACGACAGCGTGTTGAGGTACTCATCCTGTGTGAGGAAGCCACAGCGATACGACAGCAGATCGTCGTAGTACGACGTGACTCCTTCGGCTAACCACAGCATGGGCGTGTAGTTTTCCTTCGTGTAGTCGAAGGGGCCCAGTTCGACAGGGCGTATGCGCTTGACGTTCCAGAGATGGAAGTACTCATGGCAGAGCAGAGCCAGCAAGCCCTTTGCTTTCGACGTCTCGAGTAGAGCCTGCGGATCAACGGCATTTACGCTGGATCGTGCATGCTCGAGTCCGCCGTAGGAATTGGGATAGCACTGCAGGATAAAAACGTATCGATCATATGGAACGGAGCCGAAGATTGCTGCCTCGGTGTTGACAATCACGCGAATCTGTTCTGCCAACCAATCAATGTCTACTGGCTGCGAACTGGCCACGGCCAGCTCGTGTCGAGCCCCCTGCACGTCAAAGGTGCGCACGAGATGATTCCCAATCTCTAACGGGCTATCGGCCAGGATGTCGTAGTTCAGTGCTCCCAGCACGACGCCGCGTTCGGAGGGCGGAACAACTTCCGAGAGCTGGGTAGAAACGGCCGGCCACGCATGTTGGTCATGGTGCAGCACCACATGGTGTATCTCCTGCATCCGACCTTCTACGTACATCATCGTTGCCGTCGGTACAAGGAAGGCATGGTTCCGGTTGATGTGATTGGTGCGAACGGTGCGCTCGAAACCATACACGACGTAGTGTAGCTCGACAACATCCGCACCGTTGGTCGTGATCTCCACGGAGGACTTATCGCGCCAGCGGAAGGGGGCTTCCGTCTTTACCCCACCTCGCACGGTGAACGCTTCAACGTTACCCTGATAGCCGGCGTAGTCCCGCACCTTATAGCTGCCCGGCGTCCATGCTGGCATCACGGCGGTAACCGTTGCACCTGTTACATCCGAAACAGTCATCACCACGCGCACAAGATGCTGAGACGCCCTGTCGAAGTGCAGGTCGTACATAATTCTGGCCGTGGTGCCACGAAGTTGCTCGTCGCGCTGTTCGATCTGATAGCTCATTTATCGTCCGCCAAAGTAGGTGTTCTCCATAAAGTCTTGATCGAAGTCCTGTGCTGCAGGCGCGTCGGGATTGCGTCCGGGTGGTCGGAGGCCGCCGGCCAGATCCTGATACGTCCGGCGATGCTCGATGAGTTCAGCTCGTCGTTTCTGGAGGTCGGCCTCGAGTTCCATGCGATGGCGTTCTACCCAGGCCGGATGGTCCAGATCACGAGCAAACATGAACGGCTCTTCGGTCTGCATGCTGTCCAGCTTCCGTTGTTCCATCCGCAGTCGAGCTTCCAGTGTGCGCTCTTCTTGTTGCCAGCGTTCTAGGGACCACCTGTCATCACCCTGATCCACCGACGCACCAGTAACGGTGAGTAACGTGCGCAGTCGGGATGCATCGCGGTTTCTGTAGGCTTCCTGAACGCGGTGCCACGTAGGCAGGGAGTCCTCATGATCGGCATCTACGGCATCTGGGTGCAATCGTTTGGCTAGTGTTCGATACATCTGCACCAGCTCACCCTGTGACGCGGGCGGCTCCACCGACGGGCCGTTACCGAAGGCTTCGCGATAGCGCTGATGCATTCGCGCATACTCCTTGTCTACCACACCGTTGATCAGTTCGACGGTCTCGGCCGTGATGGCCTCGCCACGCGAAGCCTTCACTGTGAGCAACTCCACACGGCGAAACAACTCGGCGCATTGCAGAGCTAGGTTCTGTCGCTCTCGTTCGAGGGTACCGAAGTGCTGCTCGTACCGCATAAGAATCTGTGGATGCTCTACAGTAGCAAGGTGATGCCACTCCTCGAGCACACGCTGCAGGCGCTGACGGAGCTCTGCACAGCGTGAGCGCACTCGAACCAGATCGGGATGCGTGATGGGCGTGGCCATGAGCAAAAGTTACGGAGTTAGGCCGTTCCAGACGCCGTGGCATCACGGGCCATCATGCGGGAGACGACCGATTCCGCTACGGCGCACAACAGCGCCAGCATGATGGACAAGGGCCAGAGTTCCGAGCCAATACGAGCTTGACTCATCGACGTTTGGAGGTCTTTCCCCGGCTCTGTGTACGTGACGTCGACCGACGCATCAACCATACGTTGCGCTGCCTGCTGCCACTGGTCGGCATCCATGAACTCCAGCAGCGATTCTATCCGCGGAACATTCACACTTGCCGCTGCCACATCGACACCATTCTGTGTGGTCACAAACACCACACCGGCGCGCTCCTGTGCTGGCACCTGGAGTAGCGTCTGCGATGGCAATCGTGCCGGGGCGACATCACTGGTGACTCCGCCTGTTTCGCGAAGACGGAACAACTTTTCCCCTGTCCAGCGACCGGGTACAGCTATGGTAAGGGGCTGACCAATCATCGCAGATGTACGCTCATCCTGGGGTACCATGGCATACAGTGCTGATCTCACAACAACGGCAGCAAAGAATCCTGTCCCGGCAAACGACCCCCAGGAGGGAGCAGGGTTGACTGCAACGTACAGCAGCCGACCAGCACCACGAGTACTCTCCGTGAGGAAGGCGCCGGCATCCGTCGCCGCAAGGGTCACTCCTCCGGACGCTGATCGCTGCTTCAAGACTTCGATACGCTCCAGCGCTGGCGTACCAGACCGCTCTGCTTCAAACACACCGTAGAACAGTGGATGGGTCTCATCAAGCGAGTGCACCAGCCACGGATTACGCGCCGGTGCCACCACACTCGTAGACAGTGACAACTGGAACGGTGCAGTCAACTGCATCAGTGATGGGTCATCGGACGCAAACACCACCACACCACCACCATCCTGCACGTACTGCTCCAAGATGGGAACAAACGCCGACGCGATGGGACCGTCCACAACGAACAGCGCATCACACTCCGTGAGGCGCGGCATGGCCTCAGCCAGCGTGCGAAACCGCTGGACACTCTGAGCATCTACTGCGTCGTTCATCGCAACGGCAACTGCCGTGGCAACGTACTCTGCTGCTGGCGTAGATCCCACGACGGCGAATCTGCCTATCGGTGGCACGAACACACTTGTGTATCGTGTATTGTCACCATCGATGGCGTCGTTATCGATCTCCGCAGCTACGGCGATGGTGCCGCGCTTCTGCGGAGGTGCCGTGAGGACCACCGATCTTGTGGTGCCAGCTGGAATATCCAAGGTGCGCTGTGCCACACCAACACCGTTAAACGACATGGTCACGACTACGGCTGTGGCATCACGACCGCTGCCATTGCGGATCCAGGCCTCCATCTCGAGCGGTCGGTCGGGCTGCACAATGGCCGTGTGCACGGCGATAGAATCGATTGAGTAGTTCGGTTCAACACCCGAGAGCCCCTTCCCAACATGCACGAGGTAGAGCTGGGAGGCACGTTGCAGCATCGTTGAGGAATCCATCGACGCACGCTGCGCCAGAGACTTCTGGGCATCACTGAAAACATATACTTCGCGATGGGCATGGGCCGCTTCGTCGAGTAACGCGTCTACCCGTCCAAGAGATGGTGCTAGGTAGGCCGTGGCCTCCACCGTCGTCATCGCCTGAAGATCAGCACGGGCTTGGTCGATCGTACGTGTAAACCCAATCTGCAGACCGGCATCCCCCCCGCACATCGGCATCACGCAGACCTCATCGCCCGGTTGTAGTCCATCAATCACAGCCAAGGCCGCATCGATGGACTGCTGAAACCTCCTTCCACGTTGATCGGCCGCCTCCATACTTGCTGAGTTATCTATCAGCAGCACCACCGACGTTCGCTCGGACGTGCTGAGTAACGGCAGGTTGGACGAAATCGTTGGCCGAGAGAATGCCAGTACAGCAAACACCACCAACAGCGTCCGCAGAATCAGCAACAGAATCTGCTGAATCTTGATGCGGCGCACACGCGACTGCTGAAGCTCCTGCAAGAACCGCAGCGTGCCGAAGTCCACGGTGCGGAGCTTTCGGAGGTTCAGCAGATGCAGCAGCACGGGAATGCCGGCTGCGACAAGTCCGATGAGGGCCAGTGGGTTAAGAAAGTTCACCGCTGTTACACCTTGAGTTTCACGAGTCGGCGCAGCTCAGCAACTTCATCACGCGTGAGATGTCGGTACTCACCGCGCGCCAAACCACGTGTGGTGAGGAAGGCATACTGCTTCCGATCCAGCCGTCGCACTTCATAACCGAAGTGTTCAAACAGCCGCCGCACCTCGCGATTCTTCCCTTCGGCTAGTTCGAGAAACACCGTGCTCGGCTCCTTGGGATCAATCATCACTTGGCACGGCTGGGTAGGTCCGTCCTCGAGTTCTACGCCGGCTGCGATGCGCTTTCCGTCGCGTGGATCGAGTGGTTTGTCCAGTCCAACCTTGTACACGCGGGGGATCTCATAGCGAGGGTGCATCAACCGATTAGCGAGCTCGCCGTCGTTCGTGATCAACAGTACGCCCGTTGTATTGCGGTCGAGGCGTCCCACCGTGAAGAGTCGCTGATGGATCTTTACGACGTCAAACACGGTCGTACGGCCCTTCTCGTCCGACGACGTCGAAATCGTATTCTTGGGCTTGTTCAGGAGCACGTACGTGAGGTGCTTGGTGCGCGTAATCGGTTCGCCGTTCACGGCAACCACGTCCTCTGGTCCAACCTTGGTGCCGCGCTCGGTACACACCTTGCGGTTGATCGTGACCTTGCCCTGCTCGATCAATTCATCGGCTGAGCGCCGAGAGGCAACTCCCGCGTCGGCGATGGCCTTGTTCAGGCGGACGCTCTGTTCCGGTCCTACAATATCACCGCGCTGATGCCTCTTTCTTGTCGGCTCTGTGGCCGACGGTCGCTGTTGAGTACGTGGTGCCGACGGGCCCTTGCCGTTTCGTCGTTTAGGAGTGTTCTTCTGTGTGCGCATGCCGATTCCCATCGTGAGCTTGTGTAGGGGGCTGACCTCGCCAACGGCGATGCTGCCAGCTCCAAAGTTGTGGATGACGTTCGATGGCCTGTTCAAGTACATGAACATGCCGCTGAGTTACTTCTTCTGCCGTATCTGTTGCCGTAATGGGCAATTCCTCGATGTGGGCGTGATACCTCCCGTCGGGCTGTCGGACGGCGAAGGTATAGTAGATCGGGGCGTTGAACCTCAACGCTAGCACTGCCGGTGCTTCGTAGGTTGGTGTTCGCCTGCCGAAGAACATGGGCCACGGATCATGCTCTGGACGTGCGTGCTGGTCGGCGAGGAAGGCTATCACACCGCCATCCTTGAGCACCTGCACGATCGTTCTCGCCGCTTGGTGAAACGATACAGCCACATTACCAAACTTCTCCCGGCTCGCATTCAGCTGATCATTCAAGGCAGCGTTACTCTGCGGGTGCACCACCATATGAATCGGATGGTGCAGCGCAAGACCAGATGCCAGAGCGAGGTACTCCCAATTACCGAAATGTCCCGAGACCAGAATTACGGGAAGCCCCTTACGAACTCTGTCTCGAACTGGTTCTGCCCCTGTGATGATCATTCGATCAAGGATGTGCTGCTGATCCATCGCTGGAATTGCCAACATCTCTACCAGCGTAATGCCCATGTTCTCATAGGATCCACGAATGATCTCACGCTGTTGCTGCTTCGAACGGCCTGGAAAGGCGGCTTGCACATTCTCTACCGTGATGGATCGGCGCTTCGGATCAACCCACATCATCACAAGGCCAATACGACGTCCCATCGCAATACGCTGCTCGGGCGTCGCAGAGCACGACCACGCACTTAGCCACGTGAACAGACGATACAGAACACCATGTTGGGCGGCCATTATCGAGCACTGGGGAGCTGTTGATGCACGGGGTTCGGGTCGGGTGAAAAGGCACGAGCCCACCGATTGAACCAGTTGTCGTCCTTCACCTCACCAATTACGGTGCAGTGCACCAGCTTGTGATTCTGCATGACTTGCCAGTCCACGAAGTAGAAGTAGGCTCCACCCTGCACTCCTTGGTAGAACCAGATCTCGTAGGGTTTTGTGTCCATTGTCTGGATGAACTGCTCAATCTGTGTCGGCAGACCATACTTCAGTAGCGTTACGCCACGATCGGTGCGCCATCCGTCACGCACCATGGCACTCGTGTAGAAGGCCTGCGCTCGCTGGTACATCTTCCGAAAATCATCCAATCGCTCGTTCGACTGTGTGCTCGGATCAGGGTCTCGACTGTCCCAGAACTTGAAGAGGAATCGCTGTTTGGCGCGATTTGACTCGAGTCCCTCCATCGTGGTCTTTTCGGCGTTGGAAGCAATCACCCGCGCTAGCTCCAATTCGAGCTCGAGCTGGTCACCAGTCTTCTGCGACCACTCTGAGGCGAAAAACCGCTGGTCTTCGCTCAGCAGAAGCTCGCCCTCGGGCGGCAACTCCGGGTTGAGAATGTAGAACCGCTCCGTTCGAGTGGCATACGACGTTGTAAGATCCTTTGACTTCACCGATACGGTAAGGTCGTACACGCCACTACGCAGCAGCTCTACAGAGAGGTCCTCCCGATACAGCAGGGCATCACTACCACCCAGCATACGCCGGTACTGCGTGAACACCGGTCGCTTGACGTAGTCCAGCACGTCATATGCTAGCACGACGGTATCGACGCCGTTTAAACTGGCGTTATAGACCTCGCCATAGATACTGAGTGCGGGATCCGTTCCGATATACTCATGGCGTGGATTGGGCACCGTCTCCACACCATTGCGTGTGAAAGACGCCGGCGAACCCACCGTCTTCTGCGTACACATCACATCGCTCATGTCTACTTGCAGGCCATAGGCATGCACAGTCGACGTGAACTTCGACGTTAGTGTTCGCGTGGAATCATTCATATCACGCACCACCAGCTCGGCCTGTACGGTACCAGGATCAACGATGAAGGTGCGAATTCCGCTATAGAACTGGCGATGAAGGGGGCGCGACGACTCTGAAGTAGCCCGCGCTGTCCATGTGTCGCGTATCGTGTCGGCCGTGCTTCCTGAGCGACGGATGACATGCAGGTCAAAGGAAAGTTCTCCCTCAAAGCCGTACGGCCGTACGATGTACCGTACGGCCGTGTCCGGGAAGGCGTAGTGAAACTCCCATCGCGTCTTGCCAGCCTCTGCGCGGAACTGTACGACGTCCGCTACAACATCAACGGATTGCGTTTGGGCCGGGGCAATCGCGAGAACCAGGAGAACAACGAATGGTAAGAGTCGAACGATAGTTTAGTCGAAGTCGATGGATACAGACAGACGATTGATCATGCCAAGCGACTGTGATGGACTTACCGAATAGTCGATGCTGCCGTTAAAGCCCCCTGCCATGTACTTCAAACCGACACCACCGGACAGACCGAACTGATCGGTGCCGAAACGGTAGCCTGCTCGGAGTGACACGAACTCACGGAACGTGTATTCCGTGCCAACGGCAAATTGCTCGGGAACGTCGGAGAAGGTTTCGAAGTCAGCAGCTACGAGCCATTGATGAACAGCCACACCATCCTCGAACTCTGGGCGATCGGCAATAAAACCCTGGAACATGTCCACACCCAGTCCTGCACGGAAGGACAGTGGCATTTCAAACGTCGAAGTTTGAATCTGCATGTCGATCGGGCTTGCATTCAAACCCGGAATAGGATTGTTGGTTCTTGTTACGTTCGGGCCATCGAACGTTTGCGGAGTCCCCAGGCTATTAATCGAGAAGCCGAGCGTAACGCCGTTGTAGCCAGTGTTGTAGCGCGTGCCAACGTCGAATACAAAGCCGCCGGCGTTCATGTTCGAGAATCCGTGGTTGACGTACTTGGCCGTAACTCCAAACGAGAACTGATCGGTGAGCTCACCCGCAAATGTTACGCCAAGTGCCACATCACTCACGTTGTAGATTCCACCGGTACCATCAGGCTGATCGGTAGTGGTCACAGCGATGTCACCACTGGAGAAGCCCGTGAAGCTTGCTGCAACGCGAAACTTCTCTGATACGGGCATCATCACAGCGGCAAAGCTGTGCGACATCCCAGCGAACCAGAAGGTGTGGCTGAAGTTTGCCGCGTATCCGTCCAGCTGCGTTAATCCAGCCGGATTCCAGAAGATCGATGTCATGTCGTTGGCCACGCCTGCGTAGGCACCTGCCATACCATTGGCTCGAGCGCCAACACCAATCTTCAGGAACTGACCTCCAGAGAGGCCAACCTTGGTGAATTCGCCTGCTGTTACCGACTGGATCTGAGCGTGCGCTACCGGAGCTCCTGTTGCAACAAGTGCCACAACAACTGCCAACGCCACTGCGATCCGCGTCATTGTACCAAACATCCGATCCATGAACATGTCCTGTGAAGTTTCGTTATTCATTTGAGAACACCCGCCGACAACACCCGATTACTCGTTAGCCACGATCCGAGCTGGACCGGTAACGATGGTGAACTTCCTCATCACACTGGCACCGTCCGGTGATTCAATCTTCGCAATCAGCATCTGGCTGGCCACACGTTGACGGTTGCGCGTAAGAAGATCCCACACCATCGTTCCGAAGGTACCCGGATCGCCACTGGTAGACTCGTCGTGGCTAAAGGTGTTGATCAGTTCTCCACTCGTGGTGTAGATGCTGATCGTTGCCTTCCGTGGCAGACGTGTGAAGTAGATCTTGCCATCGTAGGCCGAGCTCATTCCTTCGTGTGTAACGAGGTATGGATTTGGTACAACCTGTACTTGTTCCAGGTTTTCGTCGGTAAACGATGCGCCTGTTATCTCAGGATCGTACTCCTTCACGCGGAAGGATGCCTTCGTGCGTGGGAATGGATACCCCATGGCGCCACCAAACGTCGACACCACCACCTTATCTCCAGCCTTGAAATCAACTGTAGGATATGTCGTTGGTTCATTCTGTGCTGCAGCAATGCGTGGCGTTGTGCTTGGTACGGCGCTGAACACGTGGTTCTTGCGACCGAAGCGCGACCAGTCCAACGTGAATTGTGCACCGGCAATCGTGATCACGTTGACGAAGTCCAGCGTATCCTGGCCAGTGGTCGACAGGTTACGGCTCAGGTAGTAGCGGTTGTTGCGTCCAACTGGCCGACCTGTCGCTGAGTCGGCGCTAAAAAATCGCAATTCCGTGCTGCGAATACCACTGCGGCGCGAGTTCCGCCAACCGTAGGCTGCCGTGGTAAACGAACCAATCCGCACAAGCTCAGGGTTTGGATAGTCGCGCAGCTGGGCACGTTGTGCCGCCTCTTCCGTAAACAGAGGTAGCGCTTGCGGTGTAAGATCGAAGTCGTAGCTCACAGTCGCGGTTCCTACCGTTCCGTCAGGACGCAGGTCGGGGCGCTCATACGTGGCAATGTTGCGCACGCGCATGTTCAGGTACGGCACGTTTTCGAACGTCACAACGGGATTCTTGCCTGCAGCATCACCTACGCGATCACTCATCACGAATGGCGTGGTGATAGTTTCCGTACCACCATCTTCGAAGGTAATCTCATACACACCAGGCCCGTTGTTGAACGACTGCGAGAAGATCGCTGTGGCTGGCGCGGTAAATCCAGGGTTCGTGATCTCGAAGTACTCCGGAGCAAGACTATAGGCTGGCTGCAGTTGGTAGCTTTTCGCTGGATAGTGATTCTCAGGCGCGGGTTTGAACGTCGTCGCCGATTGGCCACTTATTCCCCCGACACCAACGTAGATACTCATGTCGCCCCCTTGGACGACGGACCCTTCAGCAACCTGACGATACTCACCACCCCATTGCTCGATGGTGTAGTCGAACGACAAACCAACTGTACCAAGAATGTACTTGTTCGGCAAGCACACAGCGTTCGATGCCCATGAACCGGAGCGAAGCACTTTCTCAGTGTTGTCAGGACGCAGGAAGGTTGTCGTATCGATACGCTCAATCATTCCAGGAGACGAGAAGACGGTGTCGTACACAAAGCCATTCGTATCCACAAACACACCGGCTGTGTCCACCCACGTTACAGTGTTCTCAGTGAAGTATCCGGCGAGGTTGGATCCCTCGGCACACAGCTGTGGCGGTAGGGGGCTTCCCCAGTTTCCAAGAAGTTGCCCTGAAGCGGAATCCCGCAGGAACATGAACATGTTGTAGAGGCCAATCGGCTGTGTGCTCTCCTGCTGATCATGGTCGATCCCGAACCAGTCACGGTAGAACAACAGTTCAAGCGTCTTCCCAGCAAACAGCTGGTTGAAACGCTGATCGTCGTTCACGAGAAGCTTCAAGTTATAGATGCCTCCGGACTTGCCACGGTTTTCAGCATCGAACTCTGCTTCAAAGGCTGCCTCGTTACCCGGACGCGATGCCAATGGCGTTGTGGTCACGGTGTTTGGCAAACCAATGGCACGGTTTGTCAATTTCGACGGTGTACCAAGGAAGTAGTCACCTTCATCGTAGGCACGTACCGTGTAGTAGTAGTCCATGTTGTTGATCAGCTTTTCGCTGCGGCGTGGATCGGCGCTGTAGCGTACCACACCGTTGTTGTCGTCGTCACCATCATCGAAGAACGTGCGGTTGGTTGATAGTCGGCGCAAGTACGCACCAACAACTTCATTCCGAACCTCGGACGTTTCTTCCCACGGACGGCGCACAACACGCGTGCGCTCACCAACTTGCTCAACGTCGGCAAATCGGAATGGCTCGGCCTTTACCTTCTTTGCCAGAATCAACTTGATGAGACTATCCTTCGCCGCTGCTGCCTGCGTAGCGTTCAGGAACCAACCAGTGTTGTTGGACTGATCGCGAGCTACGGTTGGAAGATCATCGAACTGCGTTGTGACGTACATCGTGCGCACCGAGTCGTACTTGTCGAAGCGGCTCACGTTGAGGCGACCATCCGTGCCGATTTGGTACTGATATGTATCCGGACGGCGGGAGATCAGCTCGTTAAAGTACGTGCCCCATGGTCCACCGGCTGATGGACGGCGAGCGACCAAGAATCGGCGTTGACCCGGCTGGATGATGTCGGCAATATCGAGTTCATCAAGCGGTAGTCCAATGTCCGGAACCGTGGTACCAGACTTGAGGAAGGGAGGAGGGGTACCAATGACACCAATCTGCTTCCAACCCAATGGTCCTACACGCTGCGACTCGATATCGTCGGTGTTGAACGTGTCGAGATCCGCACGACGAGCACGGTAGATCCGATATCCGAGGAAGTCCATACCGCCCTCGAGTGTATCGATCGACTGCTCTGCCGTTGAATCCCACTGAATCACTACGGCATTGTTCAGTGGCAACCAGCCGCTTTCGGGTACCTGGTAGAATCCTCCGCTCGTAGCGTAGCCCTTCACGATCGGAAGATCTGGAGCTCGTGGTGCACGGAACTGATTGTCGTAGACAAACTGAGCAAACTTCACCTTGCGGATGAGCTCGGCAAGGTCCTCGGTGGTACCATCAGCATCCTTGCCGGTTGCTGTTGTACCCAGGATGAGACCGACTACGATACGGGCAGAGTCGCCCGGACGCATGTTGAACGGGCCGGTAGCCATCAGCAGACGACGGTCACCAGGACCCTCGTCGCCATCGCGTTGACCGGATGACATGAAGTTGTACCGGTCCTCGTTTTCAATTGGGTCGACCGTGATCGGCCAGTTGCGCATCGTCCGTAGGCCAAGCTGCTCAGACACCGGGAACTGCTTGCGGTCGGTCCGTAGGTAGCCATCGGCATCTACCGCTGGCGACTCAAGGAAGTTGAAGCCCAAGTAACCAAAGCCCTGGCCTGCTTCGCCACGATCACCGTTGGTCCACTGAACAGCAAGGTTCAGGGAGTCTTCCTCTGTGTAGAACCGTGCGCGGTCGTTTGCTGCACCACCACGTGGGTTGGTAAACGGAGCAATGTCCACGTCCATGACCGCTGCCATCCAGCACGCGAACAGCGTGTCGGTAGGGGCATTATTGATGCGTTCTGGGTGGATGAAGAGGTACTTGATGAAGAGCATGTCGCGGTAGTCACCAAAACCCCACGAGTAGATCATCTGTTCGATCTGGAAGCCCAGAGGGAAGCCCTCGTCAGCACGACGCTGGGCGCCACCTTCGTAGCGTGACAGGTCGGTATCCTTGTATACGGCAAAGACATCCTCATCAGAAATGAAGGCCGGTCCTTTTTCGAAGTTGCTGCGATTACGCTGAGAAATGTCGTTGATGTAGTAACCGTAGTAATTCTCTACCCGCAGTGTGTCATTCGGAGAAGAGTCCCAGATCGGCCAATTTGGAAACGACGGATTGAAGAAGTCCGTGCCGTCGGCCGTGCTGAAGTCCGTCGAGAAGTAGGTCCTGTTTTTCTGCGTGGACGACGAGGACTGGTCCACCAGCAATCCGTCTTCAATGGCACCAGGCACCATCCATGACTGACCGGAGTTCGGGTTGTAGGTAATCATCACGCGCTTGCGCAACTCACCCGACGAACCGACCGGCTTCAGCGCTGCAAACCATGCGCCCCCTGCAAACAGGTACTGATTCTGCGAACCACGTGGCCAGAACGTACCACCGGTTTGCCGGGCAATGTTGTAGCCGAAGATGCCGTAGTTGGTGGTGTAGAAGGCAACGTTCGATACCACGTTCTGCTGGAGATCGAAGGCACCACTAGGCGTGCGTTGCACATCTTCTTGACCATCCTTCTGCGTCTTTGCTGTGCCCGCAATGTGGGCATTCAGCGGCGTCGCAAGGAGGGCCCAACTGGCAAGGAGGGCTATTCCGGCCGCGAACCAGCGCTGTTGCATGACTTCTCCAATGTTCGTTCTCATGTTCTTCGTCGGATTTTTTTTCATGATCAATTAGAAGCGGAACATCACGCCAAAGAACACCTGGCGTGGGTACTGGTACAGCGACCGACGAGCAACAACATCTGCTACGTAGCGCTGATAGCCAGCGTAGGACTCCTCAGGGGTTACAATGCCGTCACCGTTGCCGTCCGCCATAGCATTATACATGCGCAGGCCGATACGATCGTATTGATTTGGGGCCGTGGTAACCTTGTTCTTCGGATCGGCATCGCGATAGTACGTCGTGGCTGGGAAGTCACCTGGTACACGGCGCAGTGCGAAGCCGTCATCATCGGGGCTACCTGTGCGAGTGTAAAAGCTCACTGCACCGGTAAAGTTCATCAGGTTCGTGACGTCCAGGAACACATCGATGGCTGTGTTTCCGCCAATCAGATTGTTCAGTGGAATCGAGCGTGTAATACGCAGGTCGTTACGCCAGTTCGATGGGAAGCGTCCAGAGTTGATGGCGCCTGTTGCTTGTCCGGCCAGGTTCACTGGCGTATACGGTAATCCCGACTGCCAGAAGCCCGACAAGTTGATGTTGAGGTTTTCGAGGAACGGAATCCCAGCAATCCGTGGTCCCTCATCAGCACCCCAGAAGAAGTTCAGTACGGCATTCACACGGTGACGACGGTCAAACGACAATGGGAATGGCTCGACTGGGAAGGCGGGATTACCGGTGAAAGGATCAAGAGCAACAACGGTGTTTGCATTGTTTGCCGTACCTGTTGCCGAACCCAGCGAATAGTTGATGTTGAAGCCCCAGTTGTCTGCCGAGCGACGCATCAGGGTAATCTCGATACCCTTGGCGTTACCGTAGGCTGCCATCACGGTCTGGAAGTATGGCTGCGGCACGGCTGGCACGTAGGCCAAGTCGGACTGGTTGTAGATGTCCTTGTAGTAACCGGTCAGAGTGAGTGCGAAGTCGTCGTTCAACTGATGGTTGTAGGCAACTTCGTACTGATTCGTACGCTGCATCTCCATGTTGGGGTTGCCAAGGACAGATCCACCACGCAGCAACACCGTGTTGAACGCGTCATAATAGTCCGACCACGGTGTAGCCTGATAGTAGATACCGTACGACAACTTAAAGTTCTGTCGTCCGCTTTCGCTCACCGGATAGGTAATCGTCACACGAGGGCTGAAGTACAGCTTTGGCTTGGCTTCAGCGAATCCCTCAACCGAGCCGATGGGATAGAACACCTCCGTTGATGTCCGGTACTGAGCCTGTGGATCAAGGTAGTCCATGCGCAAGCCACCGGTGAAGATCAGGCTCTTGAATTGAATCTGATCCTGAATGAAGAGGGCACCTGTTACCGGAGTAAATGGCTCTTCGGTTCGTGCCTTCGTGGCAATCGGATCGGTATTCGGTGCAGCCTCCGGATCGTAGTAGATGTTCGGGCCGTAGGCGTTACCGTAAAAATCATAGAACGGGTTGCCATCCCAAGGGTTGCCGTTGTTGTGACGGTTCATGGTCAGCAATCGCATCTCGAAACCACCCTTGAGGACGTGGCGTGTTTCACCAACTTCGAGGTTGTGCGTAATGCTACCGTCCAACTGATAGAACGTGGCCTGACGCAACTCGAAGCCCCCTTCATTTCCACGGGAGGCGAAGTATCCAAACAGTCCGTACGGGTTCGATGTATTCTGGAAGTCACCAGGACCCTCAATAAAGCCCGTAATAGGGTTTGGCTTGGTGACTTCGATTTGGCGATATCCGTCTTCGGTTTGCGCCGTGGTGCGGAAGTACTCATACGAGTCCACGATACGGTTCGAACCCGCAGCGTAGCGTGTGGTATTCGTAACAGCATCTTCCTCGAACTTGAGGACGTCTTCCGGGTAGTACAGTTCCCATCCTCCGAGCAGGAGGTCGGGATCGTTTGGCGACGTGCGCTTGCCTGTCTCGGAAATCTTGGAGTTGAACGATCCGCGAAGCTCGAACACGGTGTTTGCACCGAGGGTCTGATTCCACTGTGCAAAGGCATTGCTGGAAAACTCCTGCACGACAATCTGCTTGGCCATGCGCTCGGGGAAACTCTCCCCATACACGCCGAGACCATTCTCATTCCCAGCGTTGTCCACACTCATCTGTGGTGTGTTGGCATACAACCAACCCCATCCCGAGCGCTCACCGCTCACGAAGCCGTACATACCACCCACGAGAAGGTAGGCGTTGTCCGTTGCCTGAAACTTCATCCGCGCCGTTACGTTGCGGCTAAACGTCTGATTGTTTGGGTTTTGACCGAGATTGTTGCCCAGCGGATCCAGCACCTGCAAACCGTAGTTCCGGAACTGCTCGTAGGTATTGCGTACGGAGAGGAAGAATGTCGAGCGGTTAAAGCCCAACGGACCACCGAACGTAAAGTCGATCACGTCCTGCTTTGGTGTACCGGCAGCAACACCGTTACTGGCATTACCCCAGGCAAATGGAACGTCGATGTAGTAGCGAAGCAGGCCTTCAAAGCGGTCGGTACGTCCGGTTTTGACGACGGTGTTTACAATACCACCTACGGCGTTACCATACTCGGCACCGAAACCACCGGTCTTGGACTGCACTTCCTCCGTAGCAAATGGACTAGGCATGGCGGCCGAAACCGTCGCACCGGATTGCCCCAAGCCCCCTACAAACTGGTCTGTCACTGCCAGACCGTCTACTAGCACCTGGGTCTCCGTTGTCCGCGATCCACGCACCACAAAGTTGTTTCCCGAGGCCGTAATACCAGCGTTCAGCGAGATCAGCGACGCAAGGTTGTCGCGCCCACCGATCTTGACGATATCCTCGCCCTTACTGATGCGGTCCGTACCAACGTCCGTGGAGCGCACCAACTCGCGGTCAGCACTCACGTCCACGACCTTCATCATCACACCACCGGTGGTGAGCGTGAAGTTGACCGTCACCGTCTGGTCGGCGGAGACGGACACCTTGCGAACAACCGTGTCGTAGCCAACGGCCGTGACTCGCACGTCGTAGGTTCCGGCAGTGATGTTGAGAACCGTGTATTTACCGTCAGCTCCGGTGTATCCCCCTCGCGTTGTGCCAAGCACACGGACGGTTGCACCAGCTACGGCGGCCTTTTTTTCATCGGTGACCTTACCGGTCAGGATACCTGTAATACCAGCCCATGCCGGGACGGCCGCTGCCAGGGTTACAAGTACTACGACGAGGTACCTACGCACCATGAATCCACTCCAAAGGATCGTTGTTTTGCTTGGTTTTGCTTGTTTGTCGTCTGAAATGTACTGCGAAATCGCCGTGTTGCGTTAGTGAATCACGCTCACAGTGCGCGTCAGTGAAGCACCGTCCTGCTCAATCGTGAGCAGATACATTCCGGAAGCCAGTTTCTGCGTTGGAAGTTCCAGTACCCAATCCGAGGAACCTGCTGGCGACACCGTGTTCACCAGTGCCTCACCCTGCACAGAGAACAACCGCACAGAAATCGGACCTGCTCCTTGGCTCGTAATGCTCACGCGAGCTACGTCAGATGCTGGGTTCGGGTAGATGCTCACTGCAGCATTCAACATCCGCTCCTCTGCCACCCGCGACGGACTACCAACCGCTGCGACGTCCACTGCGGCTACCATCACATCGGCTGCGGCAATTTCCGTTTCGACGCTGGTCACGCGGTCACCTGGGAGGGGGCTGGCGCTGTAGGCCATGTAGAACAGGCCGTCCGATACTTCCTCAGCGATCGAGCCGAACAAGCAGTTGACACCATCTGGCGTCAGGTTAAAGGGCTGTGACCACGTTGGGTTGTTCTTGTAGCGCCACGTGAGGTACTGGTGACCGTACAAACCGTTCACGGTAATCATGGTGTCCAGGGTTTCACCCGTAAAGCGTGGCGTCGTGTCGATTTGCATTTCAAAGTAGTCGCCCGTCTTCACGCCGGTGAAGAGCATAAACACGTTGTCTTGTTCGTCGAAACCGATTGTAGGATAACGACTTACACCCGTATACGCACGGCGGCTTACGACCTTGCCCTCGCCATCCCAACGGTCGTCGCCCATGGTGCCCACGGTGTAGATCAGTGTGTCACCTTCTGGCCAGTAGTACATGCCCAGGCCTTGGTAGAGCCCATCATCCGTAACGGAGTAGATGGTGCCGCGGCGGTCAGCCAGGTTCCAGTCGGCTGATCCGGACGACAGCACATACATCAGGCCCTGACTAGTTGCCAAGTGCACACGGCCATCACTATCGATGGCAATGGCATGCATGGTGCTTGGCGATACGGTTGTATCCGAAACGAGGGAGATGGTCGTGCCGGTGATCGTTGAGTCGATAAACGTCTGATCCCGGTTGATGATCAGGCGCAGACCAATCTGCTCGTCATTCCATGTGGCACCGTAGTCAGTGGACTTGCGCACAAGCGTGCGCAGCGGGCCATCGGAGTAGGCAACGGCAACAACTGGACCACGAGCGGCAATAGCGTAGGTATCTCCACCGGCTGCACCAGGCAGTGTTTGCCCAGCCAGCGACGGTGGTACAACAGCATTCGGACCGGTAAAGAAGACTTCTGGTTCCCAGCTCTCACCACCGTTTGTCGAACGGCGGTAAATCAATTGGTCAGATTGATCCGGCATGGTGCGATTGTAGATCGCGTGCACGTTGTCACGGCCGTCAATGGCTACGCGTGGCCACGTGGCGTTGTCGCTCGCCGAAGCAATCTCCGAGAACTGGAAGAAGGCATCGTCGCCGATACCAGAGTTGCGGAAGAAGCGAATCGGAACGTGTGACGTGTTACCAACAGAACCGTCTTCAAAGAGGGCGATGGATGGCCATCCAGCGCGACCAATCTCCATCTTCGTCCACTCGGGCAGACCTACGGTGAGTTCCGTGCCATTACTGGCCTCGAGGAAGTTATAGTAGCTCCCGCGTGTCTCGTTGAAACCCGGCGTGCGCGAGGCAACGTCGCGTGTGCCGTCGGTCGCTGCCATCCACAGGACTTGCAGGTACTTGTCAGCTCCGTCACGGCTTACGGCAATTCGTCGCGCCATCGAGGAATTCGTCTGGAAGTCGTAGAAGGTGGAGCCGATCTTTACTCCCGGAAGTACGCTCTGTGGCAGATCTACAACCTTAGGCGTCTGCTTACGCTGCAGAACCGGCGAAGTAGCTACCACTTCCGCCGTGCGCTCAGCCGAAGGCTGGACAATCAGTGTTGGTGCCGAAGCAGCAGGTACGAGCTGTGTTTTCGGCGGCAGCGGCATTGCCGTGGTGCGTGCAGTGGTATGCACGCGCTGGGCGAGCACGGAGCTCGCCGAGAGGATCAATGCACAGCCAACGAGAAGGGAACGGGTCGCAACCAAGTTCATATGTTATCTCCTGGTAACCACAAGATGGTGTTCGGACGGAACATGTAGAGCGCGCAATATACGATTTTGCTCTCCACATCATCGAGCAGCAACCAGCGAACTTCTTACGGCATGTTCGCCACGTGAGGCGCAAGCCAGGAGATCAGCGAAAGCAGGCCGAACACTGCCTGCACCACCGCAAAAACCAAGCCCCCTACCACGATGCCATACCGGTAGTGCACACCGGACCATACCGACAGGACCATGGCTGCCGCGATGTACTGCCAAGCCGTGAGGACGTCCAGACGCTGTAACCATAGGAAGAGATACGGATGCTCGGCAGGTGACACCACCACGCCGAGATGCAGGCCATATCGCACACTTCCCGTGAGAAGGTGAAGCCCTGTTGTGAGCGATGTCTGTACCACTTCAATGCCAGCTGTGGCACTTACGGCACCAAGAGCCATGGCATACCCTACGCGCTCGTTAGTGAGGAACCTCATCAGGAGCCACAGTAAACCTGCCATGGCGGCGTAGGATACGGTGGTCAGGATCAGTGCGCCACCGAAGGCTGCTGTAAAGGCCTTAGCTGGAACTGCCGTTGTGCTGCTGCCAGTCTCAGATCCAGGCACGATGGTCGTGAGCTGGACAGACTCCTTCGACAACGACACGGATGAAGCCTCTGCAAACACGGCAGCGGTGTCTGCCAGGGTAACAACAAGCACGGCGGCAGCGAAGATCGCTACCGCCGTGGTGACTGAAACGGCCACTATCGAGCGGGGATCACGCAGGCCCTGCCACAGGGCCCGCAAAGCATCAAGCGTCTGCACATTACTTTCCGGCTGGTGCAAAGTCGGCATCGGTCACGCCGGTGTTCACCTGTACGGAGAGATCGTAGGTGAGCGAGTAGATCGAGTTCTGCGTCACAACCTGAAGTGGGAACTGTACGCCATTGACGGCAGTGTAGTTCATGAACTTCTCAAGGTTCGTGATAGGCCCCTGGGGTGTAGGCTCGACCTTCTCAACGCGCAGCAAGAGCATGGAGGTAGCGTCGAATACCATCGTTTGTTCCGATCCACTCTCCATCGTTACCGCTACGAACAGTTCGTTTCCTTTTTTGCCCAGGACCTTAGCCTTCACACCATTTTCCGTGAGAGCAAGACCCGGGAAGAGTCTGGTTTCGGCAGCGGCCTTGGCTACTTCCTCCGGCTTCATCTCACCCGGTGCGCCACCATTCAGCGACACCCAGCCCTGCGAGCCATTGAACCATTGCTCCTGACGCATCATACCTAGGTTGATGCTCGCAAACTCCTTGTTGGGAACCATCATCTTCCGTGTGACGGTGCCATTCATCGATCGACCCTGCATCTTCATGGTAGCCGTCCCCGTCATCGCTGCTGCAGAAACGGCATCGACAGCATCGCCTCCGAGAGCGCTGTGATGAGCCTTGACGACGTCGGCAACGGACATGGAAACCGGCTCATACTCATCGGCTGTGGCTGGCTCGAGGTCGAGCGTGTACTCGTAGATCGGCCCGAATTGCTCGAGCTTCGACTTGATTTCTGGCGACCCAACGACAGCAATCCGCAGCTGGAAGGGGCTGTAGTACTTCCGAACGGCCTTCTGCACGTCGGCAAATCCCACCTGTTCCAGGCGCTTGTCGTACGTTGTGGCATCCTTCAACGGAACCCGCGAAAGCCAAGCGTTCTGCAGAATTGCAGCAACAGTGGCCGGCTCTTCAAAGGCAAGGCGATATTGGCCAGCCATGAGAGCAATGCGTCGTTCCAGCTTAACGGGATCTGGACCCTCGGCAGCGATGCGGGAGACCTCCGTCAGGATCACGTTTAACGCCGAGTCGGTCACCGAAGAGCGCACTTCAGCGCCTGTTGACAGGCGGTTGTAGGATCCGCCACGCGTCACGTATCCAAACGGCGAGTAGGTATAGGAGTAGGTCTCACGAAGCGTTTCAAACAGAATGCTACCAAAGCCGGACCCGAAGTACGACGTTGCAACATTCAGCGCAAGGTGGTCGGGATTGCTCACACCGGGAATCGCTGCTCCCACCACGATCGAACTCTGTACGGATCCAGGCCGTGGAACGAAGTACACGCCGGCAGGAGCAACGTCCTGATCGGGAAGTTGCACCATGGGAACAGATGGGTTGCTCTTCCATGCTGCCAGCTTCTTGTTCAACATCTTTTTCACCTCGGCAGGATTGACGTCGCCTACAACGGCCATCGAGGCGATGTTCGGCGCCAGGTGCTGGGCGTAGAAGCTCGTGAGGTCCTCCCGTGTGATAGCATTCACCGAAGCCTCGGTTTGGCGCTGGGCCAGAGGGCTGGAAAATCCGTACACCACCTTACGCGACAATGCTTGAGCTAGCTCTCCGGCATTACCGCGTTGCGAGGCCACACTCGCCAAGTACTGTTCTTTGAGTTTTGCAAACTCGTCTTCGGGGAACGTTGCTTGCGTGAGCTGCTCAGCCAGAATGGTGAACAACAGATCAGAGTGCTTTGCCAACGCTGCACCCGAAACCGTAATCGACTCCCCTACCGTGTTGGCGGAGATGCGCGCACCAACACCGTCTAGGGCGTCGGATGTTTGCTGCGCTGTTCGCGAGGTGGTTCCCTTCCCCAGCATGTCGGCCATCATCGATACCATACCCGACTTTCCAACTGGGTCCTTGGCTTCGCCTCCGCGAATCACCAGACTGAACGTCACCGTCGGTACTTGGTGATTCTCCACCACGTACACATGGAGACCATTATCCAGATCAAACTCGGTGTATGCTGGAAAGGTGAACGGCGTTGCCGCAAGTGGTTGGGGCTTCTCGTCAAGGGACAGCCCCTTGCCTGCTTCCTGTGCGCGTGCTGGCATAGTCAAGACTCCTGCAACGGCCACAACCAAAGCCATCGTGAAAAACGTATGTGACATGATTAGTTCCCCTTCGATGGTAGGTAGGTGAGAACAACGCGATTCGGGGTGCCGAACACACGACTGGCTACGCGCTGAATGTCGGCAGTGGTTACTGCCATGTAGCGCTCCAGTTCGTTGTTGATCAACCCCGTACCATCGTAAAAGCGATAGTAGTTGGCCAGCTGCAGTGCCTTGCTGTACATGCCCGTTCTGCCGCTGATAAACTGCGCTTCGGTGATATTCTTCGCCTTCTGCAGCTCGGCGTCCGTTACACCATTGCGGACAACTTCAGCCAGTTGCTCGTCGATGGCCTTCTCCACTGCCTCGAGCCCCTTCCCAGGAGCTGCAACACCGATGAGGAAGGTCATCCCTGCATACTCTCGTAGCTGACTGCTACCTGCCACCTGGACGGCGAGTTGCTGGTCGTCCACGATCGCACGATACATGCGCGAGCTTTCCCCACGCGTAAGAATCGTCATCAGCAGTTCCATCGCATAGGCATCCTTGTCGGTCATCGACACAGATTGATAGCCGATGAACATGGCTGGAAGCTGTGCTTTCTGATCGTTCACCGTTTCCCGGTAGGGAGCGGTAAGGGGCTTCAGGTTAGCAAACGATGGACGTGCTGGAGCCTCGGCTTTGGGGAAGCTTCCGAAGTAGGCGTTGATGGTTTCACGAACGAGGGCTTCGTCGAAGTCTCCACTCACCACGAGCACGGCATTATTTGGCTGGTAGAACTTGTTGTAGAAGGCCTTGAACTCTTCGATCGAGGCACTGTCGATGTGCTGGGCTGAGCCGATCGGTGCCCAGGAATACGGCGACCCTGCGAAGAGATTCGCCTGCACCTTCTCGAACCAACCTCCGTAGGGAGCATTGTCATACCGGTTAGCGCGCTCTTCCTTGACCACACCACGTTGTGTTTCAACGCCAATCTCGTTGACCTGTAAACCCCGCATCCGCTGTGCTTCAATCCACAGCGGCAAGCGAACCTGGTTCGATGGCACCACGAAGTGGTAGACCGTCTCATCAATGGAGGTGTAGGCATTCAACTCACCACCAGCCGACGTGATGAGCTTGTCGATGGTTCCACGTTCGATCTTGTCCGTGGACTCGAACATGAGGTGCTCGAAGAAGTGGGCGAAGCCGGTGCGAGCCGGATCTTCATCGCGCGACCCCACCTTGTAATGCACAACGGTTGCAACTACGGGAGCACTGTGATCCTCGTGAAGAATAACGTGTAGACCATTGTCGAGATCGTACTCGACGTAGGAAAGAGGTGGGACGTTGTCCATCGTGCTGGGAACGGATTGTCGGCTTTGTGCTTGTGCTGTAACGGTCACAGCAACAAGCCATCCTACTATGAGCAGGAGACCTGAGGGTGAGAAGTGCATACTATTCCGATAAGAATGATGTGTCGTGACGAATCTGCATGTTACGGACTACGTTGGGAAATCTTGCAGCAACCAGACCGAGGACGAGTGCGAGAAGCACCACCACCAATGCCACGGGCGGCAGGATATCACCCAGCTGGTTGTATAAGGTTATCACGGTCATTGGTTGCACAGTACCCTGCAACACACCGCGGGTGAGTGCTGGCATGGCATATGCGGTTGAACCGTCGGCACGGATGATGCCGGTTTCACCGCTCATGGCACAGCGAAGAACATCCCGTCGCTGCTCAATGGCCCGCATTCGTGCGATACAGAAATGCTGTGCCGGCCCCCACGTACCATTGTACCATGCATCATTGGTAATCACCGCCAGAACATCGGCACCGGAGGCTACCATGTCGCGAGCTACTTCCGGATAGATACTCTCGATACAGATGATGGTTCCTACGCGACCTACCGTATCACCCAAGGGTGTGATGATGGGCAGGGGCAGGCGCGTTGTTCCCTTTCCCCATGCCGAGATACCAACACCCCATTCAATCCAGCTCATGGCAAACGTCAACTGATCCGCAAACGGTAGGCGCTCCGCAAACGGTGTGAGCATGGACTTGTGATGTACACCCACCACTCCCCCGCCGGCCTGCATCGACATTGCTGCATTGAAGTGATCGTACCGCACAGTCGGATCGTCTGGCCACACACGTGCCGATGGGGGTGCCTGCCCAGCAGGATACACCACCCTGTCGGCAAATCCAGTAAGCAACGCAATACGTGAGGTATCCACCCATGAGCGCAGGTGCTGGAAGTCGTCCAGGTAGGGGGCTTCGCGAATCGTGTATGGAATGGCAGTCTCTGCCCACACCACCAGATCTGGGCGAGCCCCTTGCCATCGAATGGAGTCTACAAGATGCTGTTGTTGAGCAACCTGCCGCCGAGGGTCCGACCACTTATCCCATGGATTCTCATTCGGCTGCACGAGGGCTGCCTGAATCGTAGAGCCCCCTCGCTTGGATGGCTGGTACTGCTGCTGGTTCACAAATCCTAGCAGCGCCCACACGACTACCATGACTACTGCCGGGATGTACCGCCGCTGCACCAGGAGCGTATTGACAACGGCAATGAGGAAGGTAAGTCCGTACACACCTGCGTAATCGGCAATCTGTGCCAGCGGCGTGTCGATCAACATGTAGCCCGATGTCAACCATGGGTACGAGGCGTCGGTCTGCCCATGGAGCCACTCGAAGCCTGTAATGGAGAGTGGAGTTAGCCAGATAGATACGTTTCTACCCAGACGGCCACCCAGACGACGTCGTATGCTGGACAGTGCCAAGAATGGGAGCATCAAAAAAAACGGATGCCCCAACCATAGTGCTGCACCACTTGCCATGAGGTAGGGATCGGTTTGCTCCTGCCAACTCAGCACCCACCAGTTGGTGATGCCGTGGTACACGAAGAACGTCACATACAGATGGGCAACAACGGATCTACGGCGATGAACCTCCATCTGATCCAGTGCCATGAGCAACGGCACGTAGCCAACAAGAGCCAACAGGCCGAATGGAGACGGTGGGAAGGCAGCTCCCAGCAACACTCCACTTAGGAGGCACAGCAGTAGCGTGTTCGGTAGAGCGGGTATGGATGGCATGAGCAAAATTAGAAAACCCCATCGCCACATACGTGACGATGGGGTTGCTTCTATTGCGTCCTCGGAGCCCTAACTATGGAGACCTAACTATGGAGCCCTACCTGTGAAGACCTACCTACGGATGGTCACCGGCATGCTGGCCGTCTGGCCGTTGCTGCTGGCTACCAGCGTGTAGGTGCCCGTGGCCA
>JAURGP010000023.1 GCA_030833725.1 Candidatus Kapaibacterium sp.
TGCACGACCGCGAGGAACTGCAGGCGTTCATCGACCGCCTCGCAGAACGCTTCCCGCTCGGGCCCGTCCCGCGGCCCGCGCACTGGGGCGGCTACACCCTGCAGCCCGCGACCGTCGAGTTCTGGCAGGGGCGTCCATCGCGGTTACACGATCGTATCCGCTATCGACGCGATGGAGATCTCTGGCACGTGGATCGACTAGCTCCGTAGTCGAGGGTCCGTGGCATCGCGAAGGGCGTCGCCAATGAAGTTGAAGGCACTCACCGTGATGAAGATCATCAGTCCGGGGAAGACGGCCAACCACCACGAGTAGGTGCTCTCCCGCGCCTTGTACAGCACCGAACCCCAGGTGACCACCGTGGGTGGCACGCCGAAGCCAAGAAACGACAACGCACTCTCGAAGAGAATCGCACTCACGATACCGAACGCGGCGTAGATGAGCACCGGTGCGATGGCATTTGGCAGGACATGTCGGAAGATGACGCGTGGTGTGGAGTAGCCCAACGCCGTAGCCGCACTCACGTACTCTAGGTTGCGCACGCGTAGAACCTCGCCCCTCATGAAACGGGCGATGGGCGTCCAACCGGTTAGTCCAATCAGCAGCATCAGGAGTTCAATCGAACCCTGCTGGAGCATGGCAACGATGGTGATGATCAAGAAGAATGTCGGAAACGTGATCACCACTTCAATCAGGCGGGAGATGATGATGTCCGTAAGGCCGCCAAAGTAGCCAGCAACGGCACCCAGGACCAGACCAATCGCCAGGGCAATGGACATGGCCACGATACCGATGGCCAGTGCATACCTCGAGCCATGAATCAGACCCGACAGCACATCGCGACCGATGCCGTCGGTACCCAGCCAGTGCTGAGCAGACGGCGCACGATCGGCCAACGAGATCAGGGATTTGTCGGTTGTTCCCGGTGCATAGGGTACGGGAGGGAACACGGACCACGTATAGTCCAACTCGCGCCAATCCACCGTGGAGAATTCCGGCCCCCACGTCGTCCATCCCAGATCAACGGCATACTGCTTGAAGATCGGGAACATGACATCGTTGTTGTAGGAGGCAACGATGGGTTTATCGTTGGCCAGCACGTCGGCCAAGAGGGCAATGGCCACGATGGTTCCTACCACCCACAGGGAAATCATGCCGAAGGTTGACTTGCGAAACTGGCGCCGGACAAAGGCACCATAGCTCTCACCAGTATAATCTTGAGAGATGGTAGTGTTGGCGCTCATGACGACTTCCTCCCAAAGGAAATCCGTGGATCCACAACGGAGTAGAGGATATCACTCACGAGCATGCCCAGAAGTGTCAGCGTTGCCGAAATGGTGAACACGGCCATAATCATCGGATAGTCCCGACCGATCAGTGCCTTGTACGACAGCTCGCCCATCCCCGGAATGCTGAAGATGGTTTCTACGATCACCGATCCGCCAATCAGTCGCGGTAGCACGGCGGCAAGAATGGTGATCAACGGAATCAGGGCGTTGCGCAAGGCGTGCTTGAAGACCACCGTGCGGTTATCCAAGCCCTTTGCCCGTGCCGTGCGGACGTAATCCATCCGAATCACTTCGAGCATCGACGATCGCATCTGACGCGAGATGAAGGCAAAGTCGGCGTACACATACACCACCATGGGCAGCACGAGGTGCCAAGCATAATCGGCAACCTGTTGGCCAACACTCCAGCCTGCCGCACCTGGGGTTTGCAGTCCGCCGCTGGGAAACCACGAGATGAACTCCGGATTGGCCAGAAAGGTCACGGCCAGGGTGCCAACCCAGAACACGGGGAGGGAGTACAGCGCAAACAGGACAAACGTGGAAAGGCGATCCAGACTCGACCCAGGGTGGGTGGCCGAATACACGCCCAACGGCACGGCGATGACGTAGGCCAGAATGATGGCCAAGATGTTCATCGTAAGTGTGATCGGCACGCGCTCCAGCATCTTGTCGAAGACGGGACGATTGTCCATAAAGGACATGCCGAAGTCGGGCACACCAGTGAACGATGCCTTCTGCAGATCGGTCTGACCGTCTTGAAAGCATGGTGCCATCTGAAAACCCAGAATCCCACCCGTCCAGATCACGTACTGCTGCCAGATCGGTTTATCAAGGTGCCACTGCTGTCGGATGAGTTCGATCGTCTTCTCGTTGATTGAAGAGCGCTCCGACATACCTCCTTCCGCCCCCTGACCAACCTTGGCTGCCGCAGGATCTCCCGGAGCCAGCCGACTCACGCCAAAGGAAATCAGCGTGATGATGAACAGCGTTGGCAGGAAGAGCAGAACGCGTTTTGCAATGTATTGCCACATGGCGGCAAAGATAGGACGGCGTCACACTCTCAGATGCAGCCGATGAGATGGCGTACCACTGGACAGCCCCCTACAAGATCTACCGCGACAACGTCGAACCGCACCGGAGTTCCATGTCGGTTGGTCACGGTAAGCCACAGCGTGGCTGTTCGGCGCAGGCGTTTGATCTTAGCGGGGGTGATCGATGCTTCGGGCGTGCCGTAGGCCGTGCTGGTGCGGTGTCGCACTTCAACGAACACGATGTAGTCGCGATCCTGCATGATCAAGTCGATCTCACCAATGTTGTGGTATCGGTAGTTCCGCGTGATCAGGACAAATTGTTTCCGCTCGAGGTACTCTTGGGCGATGTCCTCGGCATAGGTGCCGATGTCGGTCGTATTCACGGTGTTTTTTCAGAGTTTTGCGGTGATGATTAGCCAACTATCAGGTACGGTCGTACACAAGGGTGCCATGGACGTGGTGATTGACTGTCACGGCGTGGGCTACGCCGTGAGTGTACCACTGTCCACCCTCGATCACGTGCCTCCGGTTGGGGAAAATGTGACCCTCCTCACCATCCTAGCCGTGCGCGAGGATGCCATGCAGCTCTACGGCTTTTTCAGCGACGCCGAACGCGAGGCGTTTCGTTTGCTTACCACCATTCAAGGTATCGGTGGGCGAACGGCGCTGGGGATTCTGTCGGCAACGACCCTCGACGGCCTGCGCACGGCGATCGGCACGGGAAATACGTCGGCGCTCACCCGCCTTCCAGGGATAGGCAAGAAGACGGCCGAACGCATGGTGGTGGAGCTCCGGGAGAAGATCATCGGCATTGTTCCGGATCCTCATGCTGCACAACCATCGATGGTAGGGGGCTTGTCGCCTGCGGCCGACGATGCCGTGCGGGCATTGCAGGCACTCGGCTACACCCGCGCTGCTGCAGAGAAGGCCGTTGCCGGAGTGCTGCAGACCGATGCATCGCTGGCAACATCCACAGAGGCGCTCATCCGCGGGGCGCTGCGACAATGAGCCGCCTGCGTCCGTTACTGATCATCCCCGCCATTGATCTTGCCGATGGTCACTGTGCCCGACACGTCTGTGGTAGTCCGGGCACCGAGCAGCTCTACGCCGAGATGGCCCACCATCCGGTAGAGATTGCTCAGCTCTGGCGCCGAGAAAATGCCAAGTGTCTTCACGTGACGGATACAGATTCGTTTGCTGGCCGCAGCGACTCAGCCACCCTCGAGCAGGTGATCGCGATCCAGAAGTCCGTAGACATTCCGGTGGAACTCGTCACGTTTCAGTCGCAGTTGGACGTGGTGCGTGCCTTGCTCAAAGAAGGCGTCTACCGCGTGGCGGTGAATATCACCGCATGGACCGATCCGGACGGTGTGCAGTCGCTGATCTCGGAGTTCACTCCCAGCAGGGTGCTCTTTGGCATGCGCTCGCACGACGGAGCGGTAAACCTTGGTACGACGGCCGGACTGGTGGCCGATGCGGACTACCTTGAGCGCGTGGCTGTGCTTGGGGGCCAGCGCATAGTGTACACCGAACAGGATTGGGAGGGGGCTCTCACAGGGGAGGACCTGGCAACGGTGCAACGGGTGGCCGAAGCTGCTGGACCACGAATGAGGATCACGATGGCTGGAGGGATTGCCTCACCAGAACACCTCTGGGAACTCCAACGTAGTGCTCCAGCAAACGTTGACTCCGTGGTGATCGGCCGGGCGCTGTACGAAAACCGGTTTCCGTGTCAGGGAATCTGGCGGGAAGTGGAGGCGAAGCTGGAACCTCAGATCCATGCTCATGCCACGGACAACATCCAGCAGAGCTCGATCTCGCGCCTCTCGCGGTAGTAGATCGCGGTAGATCCTACATCACAGAGCGTATACCACTCCAACGTGTGCTGACATCGCCGACAGCCGATCGGTGGTGAACGTGGTATGGTAGCGTCCGTAGACGTCGATATCGATGGTCTCGTTCAGGGGAATCAACAGGCCTGCCGACAGGGCATAGGTGAACTTGACTTCACTCAGTCCATCAATCCGCTGAGGGACGTTGCCCACTTCCATGTCGGCAAACACGATACCCAATCCCGCTTCACCGGCAACGTACGGTGTGAATCCGTGCTTGAAGAACCGATACTGCAAGCCCCCTACGATCCCCACGTGGGTGAGGCCGAAGTCCGAGAAGTCCAGCGTGTCGCCAGCATCGACCACCGTACCCAGCTGCATGCGCATCCACGTGGCGCGGGCAGTGAGTCGCAGATGCTTGCTCGAGCCGTAGGCATATCCCAGCGAGAAGCCCAAGGCCGGCTGGGCGTCCACGCCGCGTGCCAGGGTGTCGGAGGGCCAGCTATAGCTCACGGACAAGGGCACGAAGCTGTCGGGCGTACGTGCGGTGGCGGGCAGCGCAGATAGGAGCGCGAGGAGAAACAGGATCATGTGCTTCATGCGGCAAACATACATGACGTCCAATCGAATCGTCCAATCGAATCATCGAATCGTCGTATTATTGCCGCATTACGGAAGGACCTTCATGCCCCTGATCCATATTGATGGCCAGGCAATTCAGGCCAACGACGGACAAACGATTATCGAAGCGGCTCTTCAGGCCGGCATTACGATTCCACACTTCTGTTGGCATCCGGCATTGTCCGTGGCCGGCAACTGTCGCATGTGCCTCGTGAACGTGGGGATGCAGCGAAAGGGGACCGATGGTGCCCTAATGTTTACCGACAGCGGTGCTCCGGAGATCGGTTGGATGCCGAAGATGCAGATTGCTTGCGCCACACCGGTGAGCGATGGCATGTACATCGACACCATCAGCAAGCGTACCGAAGACGCGCAGAATGCTGTCATGGAGTTCCTGCTCGTGAACCACCCTCTGGACTGCCCCATCTGTGATGAGGCGGGCCAGTGCAAGCTGCAGGAGTATGCCTTTATGCACTCCAAGGGTCAGAGCCGGTTCGATGAAGAAAAAACACACAAGGACAAGCGCGTCGAGCTTGGTCCACAGATCATGTTCGACGGTGAGCGCTGTATCTCGTGCTCCCGCTGTATCCGATTCGCCGAAGAGGTGGCCGAGCAGCCCGTGCTGTCGTTTGTGCAGCGGGGCGACAAGGTCACGATTCGCACCTTCCCTGGTACCACCTTCGACAGTCCATACTCGATGAACGTGATCGACATCTGCCCGGTAGGCGCGTTGACGAGCATGGACTTCCGCTTCAAGGCACGGGTGTGGGAGATGTCGTTTACCGACTCGGTCTGCCCAGGCTGTGCACGTGGCTGTAACGTATCGATTGGCGTGATGAATAACGAGGTGCTCCGTACTGAGCCACGCACCAACATGCACGTGAACACGTACTGGATGTGCGATCATGGCCGCCTGGCCATGCCGGCGATGGTGAACGAGCAGCGACTGAGCGGCCCGATGATTCGCAAGACCGGCACCCTCGTAGAAACCACGTGGGACGAAGCCATTGCAGCTGCTGCTACAGCCCTGCAGTCGGTTTCGACCAATCAGATTGCCGTGCTCGGCTCGGCGAAGGCCTCGAACGAAGACAACTACGCCCTGGTACGCCTTGCGACGCAGGTACTGAAGACGCAGAACATCGACGCCATCAAGCACATCGATCACGGCTTTGCTGACAGCAAGCTCCGCGTCAATGAAACGGCGCCCAATGCCATCGGTGCGCACGAAGTGGGTATCAAGCCTGGCACCGGCGGACACGGCGTGGACACATGGGCTGATCGCATTCGTCGTGGCGACATCAAGGCGGTGATCGTGCTGGGAGATTCTGCCGAAGCCCACTCCGAGGCACTCTCGGCTGCACTGGCTGGTGTAGAGCACCTGATCGTACTGGATGCCAACAGCACCGTGACAGCTCATCAGGCGAGTGTCCTGCTGCCGATCGCCACGTGGGCCGAGAGTGAAGGGACCTTCACGAACGTTACGCATCGCGTGCAGCACTTCCAGCCGGCTGTTGCAACCAAGGACAACGAGCGTACCATGGGCCTGCGAATGAGCCGCTGGGACAAGTTCGGAGCGCCCAACGATCGCTGGTCGCAGGGAGAACGTCGGGACGTCAAGCCGGCGTGGAAGATCCTACAGAGTCTGGCTGCGGCGTTGGGGACATCGTGGTCGTTTGCGAAGTCCAGCGACGTGTTTGCCGACCTTGCTTCACACAACGGCCCCTTCAAGGGCATGACGTACAACGGTCTGCATGCACATCACGGTCTGGTGTTGGGTAAGGCCGACCAGTCTGAAGCCATAGGCGTGGTGTACGAGTCGCACGTGATGAAACCACAATGACATACTACAGTCAGGACACTTCGAGAACGGTATGACACTTACCAACCTGATCATCATCCTTGTGCAAGCGGGGATCCTCGTCAACCTGATGCTGGTGGCAGCTGCCTACATGGTACTGGCCGAGCGGAAGGTGTCGGCCTACATTCAGAATCGGATTGGCCCAAACCGCGTAGGCCCGTGGGGATTGTTCCAATCCTTTGCCGACGTGTTCAAGTTGTACCTCAAGGAAGACATCGTACCAGCAGCAGCGGACTACAAGTTCCACGCGCTGGCTCCGGTGATTGCCATCGGTGTGGCCATTACGGTGTATGCCGTGATTCCGTTCAGTGGTCCGCTGGTCACCATCGACGGCGTCCAGTACGGCCTGACGATGGCGCCGGATATGAACGTAGCCGTCTTGGTCGTGCTGGCCATGACGTCCGTAGGTGTCTACGGTGTTGCCCTGGCTGGATGGTCGTCCAACAGTAAGTACTCGCTCCTCGGGGGCCTGCGGTCGTCGGCTCAGATGATTTCGTACGAACTGTCCATGGGTTTGTCGGTTGTTGGCGTGGTCCTCATCGGTGGAACCCTGAACATTGTCGAGTTGATTGAACAACAAGCAGCCAATGGCTGGAACATCATCTATCAGCCACTGGGCTTCATCATCTTCCTGGTGACGGCGCTGGCGGAAACCAACCGCGCTCCATTCGACCTTCCGGAGGCGGAACCGGAGCTGGTAGGGGGCTATCACACCGAGTACTCCAGCATGAAGTTCGGTCTGCTCTACCTTGCCGAGTATGCCAACATCTTGGCGTCGAGCGCCATCATGGCGGCGTTGTTCTTGGGTGGATGGGACGCTGTTCCGTTCGTAGATGAAGCAGCCCTCTTGGGCTTGGAACCCACGAGTCTTCCGATGGTGTTGATGGGACATGTGATCTTCCTTTCAAAGGCCTTCCTGTTGGTGTTTGTCTTCATCTGGATTCGGTGGTCACTTCCTCGCTTCCGGTACGACCAGCTGATGAATCTGGGTTGGAAGGTTCTCCTTCCGCTGGCACTGGCCAACATTGCCGTGACGGGTACCGTTATTCTGATCATCGAGCACTTCACCAAGTAAGGTAATGCAGTAGAATTATGGCAAACGTTACCGAGAATACCGAATCGCAACGGATGACGTTCTGGGAGAAGATCTACCTCCCAGAGATCGCTCGTGGACTTGGCCTGACGCTGCGCCAGATGTTCCGTCCGAAGTTCACCCGTCAGTATCCCGAAGAGCGCTGGATTCCTGAGGGATCCTACCGCGGCCGCCCTGTATTGGTGCTTGAGGAAGAGGGCGAGCGCTGCGTGGCCTGTGGTCTCTGTTCCCGTGTATGTCCGGCTCTGGCCATTGAGGTCCGTGCTGGTGAGACCACGCAGGAAAAAGAGCGCTACCCCGAAAAATTCGAAATCAACATGTTGCGCTGCATCTATTGTGGTTTCTGCGAGGAAGTCTGTCCCGAAGAGGCCATTGTGATGAGCAAGGACTACGAGCTGGTGTTCAGCTCGCAGGAGGAGGGCATTCTGGGCAAGGACAAGCTGCTGGTACCAGTAGCTCAGCTCCAGGAGCGCTTGGAGTTCCTCCGACAGTGGCGCTAACGGATTTGTAGGAGGTTGATCATGTCGGTTGCCCTGATTATTCTAGCCGTAGTGGTTGGTGGAGCACTGCTGATTGGCATCTATGCCATCTCCGTGTATAACACGCTGGTGCGCCAGCGCAATGAGGCCGAAGAAGCGTTCAAGACGATCGACGTCTTCCTGAAGCAGCGCTACGACCTGATTCCCAATGTGGTCAACACCGTCAAGGGCTATGCCCAGCACGAGTCCGGCACCCTAGAAAAGGTGATTCAGGCACGGAACGTAGCCATGGCTGCCGGCGGTCACGACGGCGGTATGGCCGAGGCCGGTTTGGCTACGGCCCTGAAGTCCGTGTTTGCGCTTGCCGAGCAGTATCCCGATCTGAAAGCCAACACCGAGTTCTCGAAACTCCAAGACACCCTCACGCAGATTGAAGAGGGGATCCAGCGAGCACGCCGCTACTACAATGCCACGGCACGAGCGATGAACGACGCCGTGCAGACCTTCCCGAACAACATCATTGCCGGGATGTTCAACTTCAAGGCCATGGACTACTTCGACGTAGACGAGGCCAGCAAGGAGAACGTGGTTGTCTCGTTCGACTAGCACCACGGTGATGCTCCGACTCCTGCTCACGCTCATTCTGGGCTGCAGCACGCTGCTTGCCCCGCACCTCGCAGCTCAACAATACAAGCTGGTGGTGAAACATCTGCACGTGCAGATGCAGTTCGACACGGCAGGCTATGCCGACATACGTGAAACGATCGACGTTGAGTTCCTCCAGTCCATGCGAGGCATCTTCCGCACGATTCCTACGCGCAGTGTCATCAACGGTACAACCGTCGACCGCGTGATCGAGGACGTGGATTGTGCGGGCGATCCCTGGCAGCAAACAGACGATGGAACGGGGCTGACCCTTCGCATTGGCGATCCCGACGTCTACCTCGACCCGGGACTGAAGCGCTACACCGTCTCGTATCGCATTCGCAATCCCTTGAATCGGTTCGAATCCCATCAGGAGTTCTACTGGGACCTCCTGGGTACGCAGTGGCAGATCCCCATCGAGCACTTCTCGGCCCAGCTAGACTTCCCACCAACCGTCAATCTGGACAGTACGGACGTTGCCGGTGTTGCTGGCGACCGCGCCTCGGTAGGGCAACGAGGATCGCTCGTGGTGCTGCCTCAGCAGATTCTCATCGACGTGCCAGAGCTGTTTGTTCCAGGCCAGGGCTACACGCTGGCTGTCCGGGTTCCACTGGCCGCCATTGCCGAGATGCCTGCGCCACAACCCTCGTGGGTGGTGCGGTTTCACGTGGTGCTGATCCTGTCGGTCCTTGTGCTGGTAGGGGGCTTGCTGGTGGTGTTCCGCGCGCGGAACCGGCCCCTTACCATCGCCACGGAGTACTTTCCACCCGAAGGCATCTCACCGGCCGTGGCCGGAGGTTTTGTGGATCACTCCGTGGATCAGCACGATGTGATCAGCTTGATTCCGTACCTGGCTTCGCATGGATACATGACGATTGAACACCGAGAAGACGGCGATCTGGTGTTCCACCGCACGAACCGTTCTGTAGCCGAGACTTCCCATCGCCTCCAACCATTCGAGCAGACGTTCTACAGTGCACTCTTTGCCACGGGTAACACGGTTGAACTCAGCAGCTTGAAGAACCACTTCTACCAGCATCTTCAGCGAACACGCTCGCAGGTGCAACAGTGGATTAGCCGCCAGGGCTGGTACGCTGCCACGAAGACGAGGGCAGGCATTGCGTTGGGAATCTTCGGAACCCTCTCTGCCTTTGCCGGGGTGCTGTCGATTGCGGCAGGGAATCTCGAGGGGATCGCACTGCTGATCGCCGGCGGTGTGCTCCTGCTGTGCATTCGTTTGGTGAACACCCGCTCAGCCGAGGGCAACCTGATTCATCAGCGGGTTGAAGGCTTCCGACGCTTCGTCCAACGTGCCGAGCAACCCATGCTGGAAAAGCTCGTTGCCGAAGATCCTGCCTACTACGATAAAACCATGCCCTATGCTCTGGCCTTTGGCTATCTGAAGCAATGGAATCGCCGCTTCGCCAGCCTGAACGTCCAACCCCCAACGTGGTACGCAGCCCCCTTCATGATGGGCATGCCCCACGGTGCCGCGTTCAACAGTTTCTCAGATTCCTTCACACACGAAGTCGACACCATTGGCAGCGTCTTTTCCAGCACACCCCAAGGCACCGGTGGTGGTAGCAGCGGTTTCAGCGGCATCAGCGTGGGTGGCGGCTCCGGCGGCGGTGGTGGCGGGGGCTGGTAAGGGGCTACCCAACTCGATGGTCGTCTCGTGGCTAGGCAAGCTCCCTGAGGAGGGCTTCACGCTCGATCTCGAGTTGGCGTATGCGGCGCTCGAGGTTGTCGAGCTCCTCGGGCATGGAGTCGATTTCGATGCGGAGGCGTGAGGCTGCTTCGTCGACGAGGTCGATGGCTTTGTCTGGGAGGAAGCGGTCGGTGATGTAGCGGTTCGACAGTTGGGCAGCGGCTACGATGGCAGCATCGGTGATGCGTACGCCATGGTGGACTTCGTAGCGGTCCTTGAGGCCACGGAGGATGCTGATGGTATCGTCTACTGTCGGCTCGGCTACGAAGACCTTCTGGAAGCGACGCTCCAGGGCGGGGTCCTTTTCGACGTGCTTGCGGAACTCGTCTAGGGTGGTGGCACCAATAGCGCGTAGTTCGCCGCGAGCCAGAGCAGGCTTGAGGATGTTGGCAGCGTCCATGGCTCCGGAGGTGGCACCGGCCCCAATCAAGGTGTGCATCTCGTCGATGAAGAGGATGAACTCGCCATCGGAGTCGGCAACTTCCTTGACCACGGCCTTGATGCGCTCTTCGAACTGGCCACGGTACTGCGTGCCGGCAATGAGTGCTCCCATGTCCAGGGCGAAGATGGTCTTCGACTTCAGTGATTCGGGTACGTCCTGCGACACAATGCGTTGGGCGATGCCCTCTACGATGGCCGTCTTACCCACGCCCGGTTCGCCAATCAGCACTGGATTGTTCTTCGTGCGGCGCGACAAGACTTGTAACACGCGACGGATCTCGTCCTCGCGCCCAATCACCGGATCGATCTTGCCCTTGCGTGCCTCGTCGTTGAGGTTGCGAGCGTACTTCTGCAGAGACTGGTAGGCATCCTCGGGATTCTGACTGGTAACCGTGCGATTGCCGCGAATCTCCTTGAGCACCTTCATGACGGCATCGCGCTGCACGCCCTGATCCTTCAGCAGCGCAGCAGCCTTGGAGGTACCGCTGAGCATGGCCAGCAAGAGATGCTCCACGGAGACAAACTCATCACCGAGATTCTGCGCCTCGCCGAAAGCCCCTTGCAGGATCTTTTGCACGTCATTGGATACACTGGCGCTGGAGCTGCCCTGAACCGTCGGCAGAGCGCTGAGAGCTTCGTTGACCTTGGTACTGAGGAAGCCATGGTTGACGCCCAGCTTGTTGAGGATGGGCAGGGCAATCCCCTCGGAATCGCTCAGAATGCCCTGGAGCAGGTGAATCGCCTCTATCGTGCCATGGCCGGACGTCGTGGCCAGCTCCTGGGCCGATTGAATGGCTTCCTGGGACTTGAGGGTGAGTTTGTTCATGTTCATGATAGCGTCTCCATTAACGGAGATGTACGACGAACAAGACGTCGGAATAGTTCGACACCTAAGTTTGCCTGATGCAACTCACACCAAAAACACCGCGATTCCGCGAAATCATCCGCCATCACCTGCACCGCCAGGAGTTCATGAAGCACATTCGCTGTGAGCTTACGGTGATTGAACCCGGCTACGTGGAGGCCGTCATTGAGCTGGACACCATCCACCAGCAGCAGATTGGCCTTGTCCACGGGGGCGTGACGGCTACCATTGCCGATGTGGCCGCAGGGTTTGCTGGCTTTACGCTCGTGGGTGAGGACGAACACACCGTCACGGCCGAGATCAAGATCAGTTACTTCCGTAAGGGGCTTGGGCAGCGCTTGCGGGCTGTGGGCAGGGTGGTCAAGGCGGGTACGTCGATGCATTTTTGTGAAGCCGATGTCTTCTGCGTGCAGGCCGACGGCACGGAAGATCTGATTGCCCGGGCAACGACTACAATGGCCGTGATCGTTCCACGTATGTAGAGCGACGCTAGCCACCCTTCATTCACCACTGCATGGTAGTTCATGAACCGAATCCTGTGGGTCGATGATGAGATCGAACTACTGAAGCCACATCTGATGCTGCTGGAGCAGCGTGGCTACCACGTCATCACCGCCACCAACGGCGAGGACGCCATCGAGTTGGTGCAGACGGAACCACTGAATCTGGTGTTTCTGGATGAAACCATGGTGGGAATCTCTGGCCTGGAGACACTATCCGTGATCAAGGAGATGCATCCGTCGCTGCCGGTGGTGATGGTCACGAAGAACGAGCAGGAGTCGCTCATGGAGGATGCCATCGGTCGTAAGATCGACGACTACCTCACCAAGCCGGTGAATCCTACGCAGATTCTGGCAGCCTGCAAGAAGTTCCTCGACTCACGGCGAATCGCCGAAGCACGCATCACGCAGGATTTCCAGCAGGAGTACAGCTCGATCACGCGCCGCCTGATGGATCGACTGGACTGGAGTGAGTGGCTGGACATCTACCTGAAGCTGGTGCAGCGCAGTGTGGAACTCGATCATCATGCCGATGTAGGGTTGTCGCAGTCCTTGAACGATCAGTGGAAGGAGTGCAACGCCGCCTTCTGCAAGTTCATAGAGCAGGACTACCTGTCGTGGCTGGGTGATCGTGATAAGCGTCAGGAGGGGATGCCCCTGCTGTCTCCGCACATTCTGGATCAGTTCCTCGTTCCACGGCTGCAGAACGGACGACCGACGTTCTTTATCGTGGTGGACTGCATGCGCCTGGATCAGTGGTTGGTGATGGAACAGCATCTGCGTGGCATGTTCTCGATCGATCGCCACTACTACTGTGGCATCCTGCCAACGTCAACACCCTATGCACGCAACTCCATCTTTGCTGGCCTCTTTCCAACCGACATCAACAAACACTACCCGCAGTTTGCCATCGATGAACGGGGGACCGACGAGCACACACTGAACAAGAATGAGAAGGAACTGCTCCAGCTCTTTTTGAAGCGCCGACGCATCACGCTCAAGAACGATCTGCAGTACATCAAGATCATCGACACGGACTTCGGCAAACGCATCGAACAGGACATTCTGCGCTATGCCAAGAATCAGCTCACGGCGATTGTCATCAATGCCGTCGACATGATTGCCCACTCCAGGTCGGACTATCCTATCCTGAAGGAGATTGCTCCGGACGAACCTGCCTACCGAACCCTCACGAACTCTTGGTTCCAGCACTCCTCCTTCTACGGCATCCTGAAGTACCTGTCCACGGTAAAGGACGTCCAGATCGTGATCACGACGGACCATGGTAGCGTGCGGTGCCTGCGCCCCAGCAAGGTGATCGGGGATCGTGATACCACCACAAACCTCCGGTACAAGATCGGCCGAAACGTCAAGGGCGAGGAACGCGACGCCATGATCATCCGCAACCCCGAGGAGTACAAGATTCCTGCTCCTGGCTTGGCCACAACCTGCGTGATTGCCAAGGAGGATCGTTACTTCGTGTATCCAACGGACTACAACAAGTACGTCGCCAAGTACCGGGACTCATTTCAGCATGGTGGAATCTCCCTCGAGGAGATGATCCTTCCTGTTGTAGTTTTGGAGCCCCGGTAACGGTTGTTCTGTAGTACGTGAGGTAGAGATGAGCGTTCAAATCCTTCGATCAGAAGGTGAAGCGCAAACCATCGAGCTTGGTGAGCAGTTTGCAACGCAGCTTCAGCGTGGTGATCTGGTGGTTCTGCACGGAGATCTTGGGGCTGGAAAGACGGAATTCGTCAAAGGCGTGTGTCGGTTTCTCGAAGTGGATGATCTGGTGACGAGTCCCACCTTCTCCATCATCAACCAGTATGAGGGAAGGCTCCAGGATGGCAGCACGGTTGCGATCTACCACGTGGACCTCTACCGCATCGAGCGGCCTGAGGAACTCGCCGAGGTGGGATTCGACGACATGGTGTTTGCCCACGACGCCATCAAACTCGTGGAATGGCCCGAGCACGCTGGTACCCATCTGCCGGAGCAGTACTGGAGTGTCACGATCCAAGCGAATGAGGAAGACCAGGGCCATGATGATTTGCGGACGATTACCATTCGCCGCATTCAGACGCAGGAGATACCAACGCACGAGATATCAACGCACGAGAATTCATTGACCACGTCGTCACTACCACCCATACCATGATGCAAATAGCTGATCGCATGTCCCGCCTGGGCACCGAAACTGCCTTCGAAGTTCTGTTGAAAGCCCGTGCGCTGGAGGCTCAGGGTAAGCACATTGTGCACCTCGAGATTGGTGAGCCGGATTTCGATACTCCGCAGAACATCATTGAAGCGGCAAAGAAGGCTCTCGATGACGGCTTTACGCACTACGGACCCTCGGCAGGATTGCCCCAGGCACGTGAGGCTGTGGCCAACTACGTCAACGCCACACGCGGCTACCAGATGTGGGATGCCGACAACGTGGTGATTACGCCCGGTGCCAAGCCCATCATGTTCTTTGGCATGATGGCTGTGCTGAACGAGGGCGATGAAGTGATCTATCCCAATCCGGGCTTTCCGATCTACGAGTCGGTGATCAACTTCCTTGGCGCCAAGCCCGTTCCATTGCAGTTGAAGGAGGAAAAAGAGTTCCGCTTCGACATTGCCGACCTCGAGGCTCTGATCACCCCCCGCACGAAAATGCTCATCATCAACACGCCGCAGAACCCCACCGGTGGTATCCTCACGCGCGAGGATCTGCAGCAGATAGCCGAGCTGTCGGTGAAGCACAACCTGATCGTCCTGAGTGATGAGATCTACAGCCAGGTAGTGTACGGTGACTTCCAGCACACGTCGATCACGGAGTTCGACGGCATGGCCGAGCGCACGATGATCCTAGACGGTTTCTCCAAGACCTTTGCGATGACAGGATGGCGCTTGGGCTACGGACTGTTTCCCAAGGACATCGCCAAGCTGGTGGCCAAGCTGCAAACCAACTGTACCTCGTGCACCAGCTCCTTCTCCCAGATTGCTGGAATCGAAGCCCTGAGCGATCGCACGCTACCTGCGGTAAACATCTTCCTGAAGGAGTTCGAGAAGCGCCGCGACTTGATTGTCGAGCACCTGAATACCATTCCAGGGTTCCGCTGTCACAAGCCTCACGGAGCCTTCTACGTGTTTCCGAACATCGCCGATACGGGAATGACCAGTCAGGAAATGGAAACCTTCCTCCTGAACGAAGCAGGTGTAGCCTGTCTGTCGGGCACAGCATTCGGCGCCCACGGCGAGGGCTTCATTCGGTTCTCCTACGCCAATAGCCTTGAAAACATCGAAGAGGCCATGCACCGCGTGAAGGCTGCCCTTGAGCGTCGTGGATGATTCTACCGTAGCGTACGTTGATGATCTCACGGCACGCTTGGCATCGTATGCAGATGCCGAGCGTGCCGTTTCCATGCGTGCCTACATGCGCGATCAGTTCGGCTTCTTTGGCATTCCGGCCCCACTTCGTAGGCAGATCACCCGGAGCGTTCACGTCGATTGGCAGTACCCACTATTAGCAGCGGAGCTCCTGTTTCAACGCGAGCATCGCGAGTGTCACTACGTTGCCTGCGATCTGCTGGCAACTCCTCGTACGTTGCGGTCGCTTACGATCACGGACGTCCCCAGCATCGTTCGCCTGATCACCACCAAGAGCTGGTGGGACACCGTCGACGTGTTGGCTCCCACCGTGCTCGGAGGCATCCTGCGCGCGGATCGTGTCCGCTTGCGGGAGCTGGCGATGGACTGGTGTGCGTCGGACAACATCTGGCTGCAACGAACGGCGATCATCATCCAACTGAAGTACAAGGCAGACACCGACGCAGATCTCCTCTTCGAACTGATCCTGCAGCGGGCAGCGTCGAAGGAGTTCTTTGTGCGGAAGGGGGCTGGATGGGCGCTTCGCGAGTATGCCAAGGTAGCACCCGAAGCTGTCATCGGTTTTGTGGAGACGCACCGATCTCGGTTATCACCCCTGACGGTTCGAGAAGCTCTGAAGCATCATTGAACGCAATGATGGGCTCATATAACATGTATGGGCTCATGTATGAGCCCTCTCACACGTGACCGTCAGGTTGGGTGACACTCTCCAGATGGGTAAAGACCTCGGACGGTAGGGCGATGGCTGCTTGAACGCGATCCTCTAGACGTGTGGCCAAGGCATGCGCCTCGATCATTGGCGTGGCATCGGGAAGGAGGAGGTGGTAGTCGACGTGAACAATCGTTCCCGACGTCCGCAAACGCAGACGATGGTAGCTACATCCGTATTCCGTGCAAAAGGATGCAAGTGTATCATGCACGCGTTCCAGGAGCTTTGGATCGGAAGAGTCCATGAGCCCCTTCACAGAGAGTGCAATGAGTTTGCCGCCCTCCCGGATGATGTTGGCACCAAACACCATGGCAATCACGGGATCTAACCAGAGCAAACCCGTCCACTTGGCAAGAAACAATCCACCCAGTGCACCTACACTCGTCCAGACATCCGTCATGACGTGCCGACCATTGGCCTCTACCACCAGTGACTGGTGACGCTTACCAGCGCGGATCAGGAAGGTACCAAGTGCGAGGTTCACTGCTGCCGCACCGGCTGTGATCGACATGCCGATATCGAGTTTCTGCAGCTGCACGCCCACGATGAGCTTTTCCGTAGCGCTGGCAATGATCACGATGGCAGCGATGCAGATGAGAGCCCCTTCCACACCGGCCGACATAAAGCTGATCTTGTCATGTCCGTAGGGATGTTCCTCGTCGGGTGGCTTGGAACCCACACGAAGGGCGTACCAAGCAAACCACACGGCAATGACGTGAACGACACTTTCAGCAGCATCGGAGAAAATCACCGACGAGCCAGTCAGGACGTAGGCAGCCCATTTCGCCGCCAGCATCATGAAGCCGATGGCAAGGGAGAGATTCATCGCCCGGTTCAGAATCGCTGACGGCACCACCGACGACGATTGGGAACTAGCTGTTGAGACCTTTGAGGAATTCCTCATTCGACTTTGTTGCCTTCATCCGTTCAAGGAGGGTCTCCATGGCTTCGATGGGTGGATCGTCGCCCAGAACCTTGCGCAGAATCCACACCTTGTTGAGTTCATCAGCCGTCATCAAGAGCTCCTCACGCCGTGTGCCCGATCGGTTGACGTCGATGGCCGGGAAGATGCGGCGTTCCGAGAGCTTGCGATCCAACACGAGTTCCATGTTACCCGTGCCCTTGAACTCTTCGAAGATCACCTCGTCCATCCGTGAGTTCGTCTCCACCAAGGCCGTGGCGATGATGGTGAGCGAGCCCCCTTCCTCAACATTTCGGGCCGCACCGAAGAAGCGCTTGGGCTTGTGCAGTGCGTTGGCGTCGACACCACCAGAGAGGAGTTTGCCGGACTGGGGAATCACGGTGTTGTGGGCCCGCGCTAGACGTGTGATGGAGTCGAGCAGGATCACCACGTCCTGTTTGGCTTCTACCAGACGCTTGGCCTTGGCAATCACCATATCTGCCACATGCACGTGGCGCTCGGGTGGCTCATCGAAGGTAGAGGCAATCACTTCGGCATTAACGCTGCGCTGCATGTCGGTGACTTCCTCCGGCCGCTCGTCGATGAGCAACACGATGAGTTTCACTTCCGGATGGTTCCGGGCAATGGCGTTTGCCATCTTTTGCAGGAGGATCGTCTTGCCAGCCTTGGGAGGCGACACGATCAACCCGCGCTGGCCCTTACCAATCGGAGACACGAGGTCGATGATGCGCGTACTGAATTCCGAGGGAACGGTTTCCAGGATGATGCGTTTGTCGGGATAGAGTGGTGTGAGGTTCTCGAACAACGTCCGTTCGGTCTGTTCGACGAACGGGATGTAGTTGATCGACTCAACACGAATGAGCGAGAAGAACCGCTCACCCTGTTTTGGTGGCCTCACGTAGCCCTTCACGGTGTCGCCGGTACGCAGGCCGTACTTACGGACTTGCGATGGCGAAACGTAGACGTCGTCGGGGGAGGGGAGGTAGTTATAGTCTGCCGACCTCAGGAAGGCATAGCCGTCGGGAAGTACCTCCACTACACCCACGGATGTGGTCAAGCCCTCGCGGTGCTGTTCCTTCATCTGTCGAAGGTTTTCCGCCTCGACGATCTTGACGATCAGGTCCTGCTTCCGCAGATCGCCACTGTGCTCTACGCCCAATTTGTGAGCGATCTCCAGGAGCTCGGCGATCTTCAGCGACTTGAGTTTGGGGATGTCGATCACCAGTGCCGGCTCTGCCGGTGCCTCTGGGGTATCTGATGATGCTGCTGCTTCTGCAGCTTCTTCTGCGACATCCTGGGGAAGACCCTCTGGTCGTGGCTGTCGGTTGCGTCGATCACGTGATCCGCGAGGACCACGGCTCGGCCGTGGACGGTTCGTCATAGATGCTCTGGGATTTTCTGGGATACTCTGGGAAGTTGTACTGCGACAGGAGAGCAGCGTTGGGGCGGCGACGGGAGTCGACCACACCGGCAGGCGTCGATTCAAGCGACGTTTCCGTGCCACCACGAAATTGCCACGGAATCGCGCCGAAAGCAAGTCCCGATCTGGCGCCGTGCCGGTACGACCAGAAATGATGAAGACAACAATCAGTGCTCTGTCCATCTGTCTGTCGATGCTGGCAGTGGCACAGATGTCGGCGCAGCCCCCGCACCTGGTGCGGCCAATCGATGCCATGGTGACTCACGTTGCCGGTGTGGCGAGGAGTAGCTCGGTCCTGGCTGTCATTGGCCTACGCCTACCAGCTCGTGCTCCAACGCAGGCAGCTACGGATTCTACGCGCGATCGCGTACCTGACTACCTCGGGTCAACGATTCAGTGGAGTGCCTATACCGTCGATGGCAGGGCAGCGGGCAGAGGAACGCGCGTGTTCAGGCCGTCGGACGCTCGGACACTATCGCTGTCGGTGGCGGAGGTTCACGGACCTGGGCTGCGCATGGTCGTGTGCCGTGGAGTTGGTTCGGCTGTGATCTGGCGTACGCGGCTGTGGATTTCTGAGTGATTCCTTTCTATCTTTGTGGCCGTAGAGTTCTCTACGGCTATCTACACGGCGAACGTAGCTCAGTTGGTAGAGCCCCGGATTGTGGTTCCGGTTGTCGCGGGTTCAAGCCCCGTCGTTCGCCCTCACAACACTCCCGGCATGGTAGCATTCATCCTGCATACGCACCTGCCCTACGTCCTCCACCATGGAACGTGGCCCCACGGCAGCGACTGGCTGTACGAGGCTATCTGCGAGTGTTACCTCCCGTTGATTCAGATGTGCGACCGGTTGCTGGCCGATGGCATCAGGCCGGGGCTTTCAATCGATGTGTCGCCGGTCCTCCTCGAGCAACTTGCTCATCCCGATCTTCCGGAACTCTTCGAAAACTACTGCGCTCACCATGCTGTGCTGGCGCGAGCAGACGCAGATCGATTCCAACAGGAGAGCAAAGAGGAGAGCAACGAGGATGGCAACGAGGACAGCAACGATACCCTAGCAGCACTGGCACTGCAGTGGAGTGATTGGTACGAGCAGGCACGGAGGAGCTTCACCGAAACCTACGATCGTGATGTGGTTGGTGCGCTGCGTCGGCTGCAAAACGAAGGTGCCATCGAACTCATGACCTGTGGCCTGACCCACGGCTATCTTCCGCTGATTGCCGAGGATACGCTTGTCGAGGCCCAGATCGACCTGGCCGTGCAGGTTCATCGCAGGCATTTTGGCAAGCTACCTGCCGGCATCTGGCTGCCAGAGTGCGCCTATCGCCCTGCCTACCATTGGCAGACGCTGCTGCCGCATCCGGTGTACAGTACGGCATGTGCTCGTCAGGGGATGGAGCAGATCTTACACCGTCACGGGCTACAGTTCTTCGTGACGGATCAGCCGGCACTGTCGCCATACACCTTGGTTCGGGCAGGGGGACGGCATCACCCCGAAACGGCAGTCGTCTTCAATCGTCACCGTGAGATTGCCCTACAAGTGTGGAGCGGTCAGACGGGGTATCCGGGCGACGGTGATTATCTCGACTTCCACAAGAAGTACTATCGGTCGGCACTGCGGTATTGGCGCGTCACGGGTGCCGCTGTCGACATGCAGGATAAAGCCCCTTACCAGTGGGAGTGGGCAGCCAGCAAGGCACGGGAACACGCTGCGCATTACGTCCGTATTCTGGAGGTTACCCTGCAACATGAACGCAGTGCCAGCGGAGGAGATCCCGTGATTGCACTGCCCTTCGACACCGAATTGTTCGGACACTGGTGGTTTGAGGGTCCCATGTTTCTGGAACACGTGATTCGTGGTCTGGCGGCATCTGATGTGGCGAAGACCGTCACGGCTTCGGAGGCGATTGCGCGTCAGCAGCCAGAGCGTGTCGTCGAGTTGCCAGAGTCGTCGTGGGGTAGGAATGGCAACCACGACGTCTGGATGAACCCGGAGGTGCAGTGGATCTGGGAGCGTGAATACCAGCTCGAGTACCGACTGCGGATGTTCTATGAGAAACACCGACGCGTGGGGGAGGATCGCCTCCTGCATCGGCTCTTGGTGAATGCCTGGCGGGAGATCTTTCTTGCCCAGTCATCCGACTGGCCCTTCTTGATCTCGACCTTCTCCAGCAAAGAGTATGCTGAGAAGCGGTTCTACCATCATGCCGAAGATGCCGAACACCTGCTCGAGGTGGCCGAGCGCTACTGTGCCGTTGGAACCGTGCGCGCTGAGGACCTTGACTTCCTCGACGCCTGCGAACGCCGCAACGGTATCTTTGAGGTAGAGCTGTCGGCATGGGCCGACCAGCCTCATTTCAGTGAAGGGACGTCGTGGCCAGCACAGTAATGCTCCTTGTTCGACAGTTGCGCCCGCACCAGTGGTCGAAGAACCTCCTGGTCTTCATCCCCATGATTCTTGCCCACGACGTAGGACTCGGTAGCAACCACGCACCGGGTGTGTGGCAGGCGTTGCTGGCGTTTCTGTCGTTTTCCTTTGTTGCTAGCGCCGTGTACACGCTCAACGACCTTGCCGACCGGCACAGTGATGCAGCCCATCCTCGCAAGCGATTCCGGCCACTGGCATCAGGCGCGATCTCTCCCCGTTTGGCGGTGATGATGATCGTGGTGCTGCTTGCGGCGGCTGCTCCGATGGCCGCACAGTTGTCAGCATCGTTTACGGTGTTAGTGGCCATCTATCTTGCCAGTACCACTCTATATTCCTTCTGGCTGAAGCGGCTGGTGTTGATCGACGTCATTGTGCTGGCCGGTTTGTACACGTTGCGCATCATTGCCGGAGGTGCTGCCACCGAGACACCTGTGTCTACCTGGCTGCTCATGTTTTCTCTGTGCGTGTTCACGAGTCTGGCCTTCCTCAAACGCTACACCGAGCTTCGCGATACCGTGGAGCGCGAGGGGCGCACGATCAGTGGAAGGGGCTACCGAGTGGGGGATGCCCACTTCGTGCTGATTGCTGGCACGGCGATCGGCTACCTGGCCGTCTTTGTGTTTGCGTTCTACCTGAGCGGTACGGACGTTACTCGCCTATATGCACATCCAACGCGACTCTGGGCCATGGTGCCAGTGTTGCTCTACTGGATCAGTCGGATGTGGCTGAAGGCTCATCGTGGGGAAATGCACGATGACCCGATCATCTTTGCCCTGCGTGATCGAGCAACATACATCCTTGGGGTGATCATGGTTGTCATCTTCGTGGTGGCCGGACAATGACCACTCCTGACGCAGTTGGAACATCCTGGGGACGTCTACCTGAGCCCCCTGCAGCCGCCTTCGTACCCTTTCGTGGAGTGCTCCCAGAAGATCGACCGTACCTGCCGTACGGTGCCGGTCGGTCGTACGGTGATGTGTGCTTGAACGATGGGGCAACGCTGGTTGCCATGACCGAGCACCATCGCATCCTGGAGTTCGATCAACAGCTTGGCACACTGGTCGTCGAGTCGGGCTGCACAATTGCCCAGGTGCACCAGACCATCATCCCCAGTGGATGGCATCTGCCCGTTATTCCTGGGACGCAATGGGTAACGATCGGTGGTGCCGTTGCCAACGACATCCACGGGAAGAATCACCATCGTGATGGATCCTTTGGCTGTCATGTTCTGGAATTGGAACTTCTACGCTCTGACGAGGGCGTGGTGCGGTGTTCACCCACACAGCGATCGGATCTGTTTTACGCAACCATTGGTGGAATGGGGCTTACCGGTATCATCACCTGGGTGAAGGTGCGCTTGATGCCGATACCGTCGGCCCAGATTCAGACCGAGTCGATCAAGACATCGTCGATGGCGGAGACGGTCGATGTGCTGCTGGCATCCGATGAACAGTGGCTCTACTCTGTTGCCTGGGTGGATCTTGCTACGCGGTCTGGCTGTGCTGGGCGCGGACATGTCCTCGTGGGTCAGCATGCCTCCGCTGAACATGGCCTGCAGCCACCGTCGCTGCGACAATCCTATGGTTGGCTTGCACCGGTGGCTCGTCCGTTTCTGCAACCAACCACCGTACGACTTGGCAACAGCATCAAGTACCATGGGCAGCGCACACCTGTGCGTTCGTCGGTGATGGATCACGGAGCCTTCTTCCATCCGCTCGATGCCATCCGTGGCTGGAATCGTGTGTACGATCCCAAGGGCTTTGTGCAGTATCAGTTCGTGATTCCAGAGGAGGAAGCGTCGGAGGTAGGCAAGGTCCTCTCCAGCATCACGACCGTGTTGCACGAGGCCGACCTCGTTCCGTATCTGGCAGTGCTGAAACGGTTTGGGTCGCGCTCGTCTGGGGGAGTGATGTCGTTCCCGCGTCCGGGTTGGACGCTGGCGATGGATTTGCCGTGGAGTGGTCGGCCGATGCTCCATGCACTAAACCGCCTTGATGCCATGGTACTGGAGCGTGGTGGTAGAGTCTATCTGGCAAAGGATGCACGCCTAGAGACGGCCATGTTTCGCGCGATGTATCCGCAATGGACGCGATTTTCCGAGCTTCTCGATCCCGCCGTATCCAGCACGATGTGGCGTCGGCTTCAGTTGACAACGAAAGGATATCAATGACACTCTCACCAAAGCGTGTGGTGGTGTTGGGCGCAACCAGTGCCATCGGTGCTGGTATTGCCGAACGCTATGCTGCTGCAGGCAGCTCCATCTTCCTCGTAGGCAGAAACGAGCAGCGTACACGGCAGGTTGCTGAGACCATGACCATGCTGGGTGCCACGAAGGTGGGTATCTACCTAGCGGATCTTCGGGCACGGGATCAGTTTGGTGATATCGTGCGCACAGCCGTTGAGGCCCTGGGCGGTATTGATCTGGTGATCATTGCCCACGCCGTGCTACCGGTCCAAGCCGAGCTGGACTACGATGTGGACGCCTCGATGGACACCCTCATGACGAACATGATGAGTCCGATCGACCTGATGCACCGGTTTGCGCTGGTGCTGGAGGGTTCTGGTGGAGGAAGTCTCGTCGTGCTCTCGTCGGTGGCTGGTGATCGCGGACGAAAGGGGATGACGGCCTATGCTGCGGCCAAGGCGGCGGTGTCGGCCTATGCCGCTGGACTGCGTGGACGCTTCGCCGATCACAACGTCCACGTTCTCACCGTCAAACCCGGTCCGGTGCGAACACCAATGACGGAAGGCAGAGCCTTGCCCTTCATGGCAGGATTAGAGCCGGTGGTGACCTCCATCGTGCGAGCCATCGAGAGAAAGGCCGTGGTGATCTACACGCCGTGGTTCTGGAGGCCTATAGCAGCAGCGCTCCGGCTGTTGCCGGAGCGCGTGGTGATGAAGCTGTCGCTGTAAGCTGAGACGTGGAAGCAGTTACGACGGATTGAGGGCCAGCCCGTCGGCGCCATGGTCGCTCGTATCCTCCGAAGGGGAAGACGGCGCAGCTTGAGCGCGTACCTTTTCACGGAATTCCTCAACATTCTTGACCATTGGTGGTAGCTCGCCACCACCAATCAGGACATCCAGTTCTTGGGCATCCAGAATCTCACGCTCGATGAGCGCTTTCGAGAGGGTATGGAGCAGTCCAAGGTTGTCGCGCATGATCTGCTCGGCACGCTGCTCGGCATCAACGATGATGCGTCGCACCTCGGAATCGATGGCACGTGCTGTTTCCTCGGAGTGATCGCGCGGCTGCGTCAGCTCCCTACCAAGAAAAACATTGTCGTTTTGTCCGGCATACCGCACCGGGCCGATGACATCGCTCATGCCAAACTCGCAGACCATCCTACGGGCGATCTCGGTTGCACGTTGCAGGTCGTTGGAAGCACCCGTGTTCAGGGTGTTGAACACAACTTTTTCCGCAGCACGTCCGGCAAGGAGCACAATCAGTCGTGAGGTGAGCTGATCGCGACTCATCGTGTGCATCTCTTCGTTTGGCAGATAGGACGTTACTCCCAAGGCACGTCCACGCGGAATGATCGTGACCTTATGGACCTGATCTCCCTCGGGAACAAGCTTGCCTGCCAATGCGTGACCGATTTCGTGATAGGCCGTGGTTTCTTTCTCCTTGTCGCTCATCACCATGCTCTTCCGCTCAACGCCCATGAGAACCTTGTCCTTGGCGTTCTCGAAGTCGTACATGGTGACCTCGGTGCTCTTCCTGCGGGCGGCCAGCAGTGCTGCTTCATTTACGAGGTTGGCAAGGTCGGCACCACTCATGCCTGGCGTGCCTTTGGCAATCACCTCGATGTTGACATCCTTTGCCACCGGTACTTTTCGCGTGTGAACCTTCAGAATGCCCAAGCGCCCGTTCATATCAGGGCGATCTACCACCACCTGGCGATCGAATCGGCCTGGTCGGAGCAAAGCGGGGTCGAGGACGTCCGCACGGTTGGTGGCGGCAATGATGATGACGCCGGAGTTCTGTTCAAAGCCATCCATCTCTACCAGCAGCTGGTTCAGCGTTTGTTCCCGCTCGTCGTGTCCACCGCCTAGGCCAGCACCACGATGGCGGCCTACGGCATCGATTTCATCGATGAACACGATACACGGTGAGTTCTTCTTCGCTTGCTCGAAAAGGTCGCGTACCCGGCTGGCACCAACACCTACGAACATCTCCACGAAGTCCGCACCCGAGATGGTGAAGAACGGAACGCCAGCCTCGCCGGCAACGGCTCGGGCAAGCAGTGTTTTTCCCGTTCCTGGAGGACCAAGCAGGAGAACACCGCGAGGAATCTTTCCACCCAGCTTCGTAAACCGTGAGGGTTCCTTCAAGAATTCAATGATTTCGTATAGCTCTTCCTTCGCCTCGTCGGCACCAGCAACATCTTTGAACGTTACCTGGATGTTCCCGTCGGTGAGCATGCGAGCGCGGCTCTTGCCAAACGAGAAGATGCCTTTTGTGCCGCCGCCACCCATCTGCATCCGTCGGGTGATCAGGAAGAAGGCTACGAGGAGAATCACCCACGGCAGGAACTGGACGATGGCCATCCACCACGGGCTGTCGCCTTCCTCGTACGTCCACGTTACACCATTGGCTCTCCAGAACGACTCCACACCGGAATCCACCACACCCAACTTGGTGGTGATGTTGGTGACACCTTCAACGGTACGTCCTTGAAACACGATGGTAATCGGCTCGCGCGTGGTTCCATGGAAAACGAAGTCGTTCAATTGCGTCTTCGTGATGCGCGCCTCTCCAATGTTGCGCGCCGAGACGATCTCGAGGTACTTGTTGTAGGATACAGGGAATTCTTTACCCTGCTGTCCAGTCATCATCAGACCCACAACAACCAGGGTCACGAGAATCGAGACCCAGATCAGCACATTCCGCAACACCTTGCTCACGGTAAGGTCGTTGTCGTCGTTCTGTTCAGGCTTGCGGGGTGGTTTGGTACGTTGATCCATGAGCAGGGGCCAAGGAAGATGTTGGAACAAGAAGAAGGCGGGTAGACGAACAGAACAACCGGATCATGTATCGGAGGCTTCGTCCACAACCCAGATGGCATCCAGGTGCCGTCCGTATCCGGCGTAGTCCATACCGTAGCCAACCACGAAATCCAGTCCGATGTCACGTCCGATATAATCGATGTCGATCGTACCCTTATGCACGTCGGGTTTACTCAACAGGGTTGCCACGGCAACGCTCAAGGGCTCGAGTGTGCCGAGGTGTTTGACCAACTCGCGCATCGTGTGGCCCGTATCGATGATGTCTTCCACCACCAGGATATGCCGTCCGCGCACGTCCGGAAGCACGTCTTCCAACAGCACCGCACCGCTCGACTGCATGGCATTGCGATACGACGATGCGCGGAGCGTCTCGATGGTGACGGGAATCGTTAGCTGTCGCATGAGGTCCGAGGCGAATACCATCGCCCCCTGTAAAATCACGAGCAGGGTAACCTCACTTCCAGCATAGGCAGCATCAATGGAGCTGGCCATACGGCGCACCATGTGGTGAATATCATCGGCCGTGATGTAGGGCCGGAAGGTCCGATCATGGACCTGTACGCGATTGTCAGCGGCACTCATAGGTGCGCAAAATAGGACATCAGCTCACGGGAATGTGTACGAACGTCACAATATCTTCCAGATCATGAGATCTTCCTGATCACGATGCCCTCGCGATCCTTGACGGCCACCAAGCCCTGCCGCAACGTTGCTTGTGTACCCACGTCTGCACGCATCAGACTCAGAATCCGATCCAGATCGATCCGAGAAAGAGGGTAGGGGGCTAGCCCCCGCGTGCTGCGGCGCACAACTTCGGGTACCAGCGTCGGATGGATGGTCTCAAGCACCGACGTCCGGAGTACGACGCCGTCGTTGATCACCAGGAGCAGGTCGTCCATCCATGGTGCCAGTGCATGCTCGAGCAATGCATCGGTATCACGCAGGATTCCGGCAGAATGATGGATCGCAGTGATGATGCGTTCTCCAAACACCTCGCGCAGCGCCGGCATCACGGTGTGTCGCACGTTGTTCCGCAGGTACCGTGTGTCCGTGTTGGTGTCGTCGTTGTGCCACTGCCAGCCCTGCAGCCGTGCCTCTGCTTCAATCTCGGATCGCTCAATGGCATGGAATGGACGGAGAAGCTGGAATGCTCCATGCTGGCGGGTTTCAGGCAGTGAGCCGAGCCCTGCCACACCACTACCACGAGCGAGGTGCATCAGAAAGGTTTCGGCAACATCATTGGCCGTGTGTGCAAGGGCAATCACCGAAGCACCAACCGCGCTGGCGGTATGCTCCAAGGCCTTGTAGCGCAACTCCCGAGCAACCATCTCCACAGTGGCATTCGCACGTCGGGCCTGTTCGGCAAGAACATCTACCCGCACACAGGAGTAGGGTAGGTTCAAGGTTGTGGCCAGTGATTGCACGAAGGCTTCATCGCGATCGGCGGCGCTGCCACGTAATCCATGGTGAACATGAACAACATGCAGTGCGAGGTTGTACTGCGCTCGACACATCGCCAACGCGTGCAGGAGTGCCACGGAGTCCAAACCGCCGCTCACTGCCACGAGAACACCGCGCGACTCAATGCGAAGACGGGTAAGAACCGACGACACGTGTTGGAGAAGTGGGGTGGAGGCCGTCATCGCAGAGACAAGCTTACTCCAGCACCGAGGCTGGCGTTTGATCCAGCTCGCCGGCGAAGCGCATCAATCGATCCTCGATTTCTGCGTAGCTGTCCATACGCACCACATCCTGGCGAGCTAGGGAATTGTTGGGCAGCCCCTTGAGGTAGCCACCGTAGTGCTTGCGGAACTCATGGATGGCACGGCGCTCGGGCTTGTACTCCAGCTCCAGACGCAAGTGTTCTAGGCACGTGCTAATCTTTTCCCGGTGGTGCACCTCGGCTGGTTCTTCGCCCGTGCGCAGGTAGTCCTTTGCCTTTTTAAACAGGAAGGGATGACCAATGGCAGCGCGCCCGACCATCACGGCATCTGCGCCAGTGGTATCGAAGGCCCGCTTGACGTCCTGCGGAGTCTTCACATCGCCATTGAGAATCACGGGAATATTCACGGCCTGCTTCACGCGAGGAATCCATGTCCAGTCGGCCTCACCATCATGGCCCATGTCGCGCGTACGACAGTGCACCGTGAGTGCAGCCGCTCCGACGTCTTCCAGCATCCTTGCAACGTCTACAATCACGATGGAGTCGCGCGACCATCCCAGACGGGTCTTGACGGTTACAGGGAGTTTCACGGCGTCGACGATGGCCTTGGTGAGGGCCTGCATCGTGTCGGGCTCTTTGAGGAGGGCCGCGCCGGCATTTCGAGCCACCACGTTTTTCACCCAGCAGCCAAAGTTGATATCGATGAAATCCGGTCCGGCTGCTTCTGCCATTTTGGCTGCCTCAACCATCACGTCCAGGTTGCCTCCGAAAATCTGGATGGACACCGGTCGCTCCTCCGGGTGGAGACGCAGTTTTTCGAGTGATCGGCGCGCGTCGCGAACCAATCCTTCGCTGGAGATAAACTCCGTGTACACGATGTCAGCCCCATACCGCTTGCACATCATCCGGAAGGGAAGATCCGTAACGTCCTCCATGGGGGCCAGGAGGATGCCGTGGTCAACATCGACAGTTCCGATTCGCATGGTGCAAAACTACCCTACCTTTGTGTTCCATGGAGCGATATCCACAACACGACCCACAACACGGCTCTTCCATTCGCGTGATGATCGTGCCGCAAGCCCCCTACGCTTTTGGTGGCGGCGGTATCGAGATTCAGCAGGATCAAACAATTGAAGCGCTGGAGCGTAGGGGGCTCCACGTGACCCGCTACAGTCCGTGGATGGAGTCCGTTGATGCCGACGTGGTGCATGTCTTCGGCAGTGAGTACGCCAATGCCGATCTGGTTGCCCGTCTGCGCAAAGCCGGGATTCCGGTTGTGGTGACGTCCATGTTCATGCCATCACATCCGTTGTGGACCTACAGAGCATGGGCTGGTGTGGGGCGTTTCATCAACGCGACGACGGCTCGACTACGTCAGAGCATCTTGCAAAGCGCCGGCCACATCATCACCATTTCGCAGAGAGAACGCCAGGAACTCCAGCAAGCTTTCGGACCGCTTGACGTGCCGATGGAGGCACTAGCCAACGGCATCGAATCACGCTTTTTTCATGCCACGAAGCAGGCGTTTGTTGAGAAGTTTGGATTGGACAACATCATCCTCTGCGTTGGCTCTATCGAGCCGCGTAAAAATCAGCTTCTCACTGCCCAGGCGCTGTCCGGCGGAGAGCATGATGTTGTCTTCATCGGGCCAGCGGCCTATCACGGTGGAGAGGCTACCAACGCCTACGTTGAGGAGTTCCAGCGTTACGTCCAGACGAACGAGCGTATCCATTGGTTGGGTGCGCTTCCGCATCACGATCCGGTGTTAGCGTCGGCCTATGCGGCAGCACGAGTTCACGTGCTGGCCAGTACGATCGAGGCCCAAGGGCTGGTAAGCATGGAGGCGACGGCAGCTGGAGCATGGGCCGTGGTCTCGGATCTACCCCAGTTGCGGGAACTCTTCACGTCGCATGTGGAGTGGTGCGACCCCACCAACGCAGACAGCATTCGGCAGGCAGTTGATCGGGCAGCAGGGCATCCCCGTCATGATTGGACGCGAGAACCAGTTCCGCACTGGCTGCTATCCTGGGATCACATCGCTGAACGTCTGGAACGGATCTACCGCTCCCTCCTCGTGACCACAGAGATGCGCCAGAGATAGCCCACGCTGGCCACAGACAGACCTACGAGGTAGCCCAGCCACACACCGGTAGCACCCATGGAGAAATGGAACGCTGCGACGTATCCAACAGGAATGGCAACACCCAGGTAGGCAACCGTCGCCAGGATCGTCGGGATACGAATGTCATTGTATCCGCGAAGCACACCCAGACTCACCACCTGCACTCCATCGAACAAGGAGAACAGTCCTGCCCAGAGAAGCAGTGTTGCGGCGAGATCAATAACGGTCGGATCCTGCACATAGAGATGGGGTAGCTGCCATCGAAGGGTGGCATACACGACTACCACCATCACCTCGTAGAGGAGCACCATCGTGAGAGCCGTCCGTCCGGCTGCCGCAGCCTGGTCGAATCGGCCCTCACCGCGCAGGTTGCTCACAAGGATGGTTGCCGCGCTTCCCAGACCGAGGGCAATCATGAAGGTAATGGAGGCCATATTCAGGGCAATGGTATGAGCTGCAAGCGCCGTTGCCCCGATCCATCCCATCATCAATGCGCCAGAGGCAAAGCCGAGCACCTCCACGACAATCTGTAGGCCGATTCCCGTTCCCGTGCGAAACACCATGGCCATGGTTCGGCGCAGCTCCGCCCGGGCCTCGGTTGTATGCATGGCCGTGCGAAGGTTTCTGAAGAAGCCACTAGTGCGATACACCCACCAGGCGGCTCCTGCAGCACATCCCCGCGCCAGAAACGTGGCTAGGCCAGCCCCCTCCGCACCCAGAGCGGGCGCTCCAAGATTTCCATGGATGAATACCCAGTTCAGCGCAATGTTCAGCACATTGGTGCCGATGTTGATGATCATGGCAACACGCGTGTTGCTGAGTGCTTCGGCCAGCTGTTTGAATGTGCCAAACCAGATGCGGAAGATGGCTGATGGCAGCAACCACTGCAAATAGGGCAGGGCATGGGCGTTGACGTCCGATTCGGCGCCCAGGAGATGGAACCATGGCGATGCTCCGAGCAGCAAAGCCACGATGGCCGACACAACGATGGTGGACGTCCATACGCCGGCACGCCCAACCCGTGCAGCAGCCACAAGATCGGCCCTCCCGACGGCCTCACCTGCCAGCGGGGTGATGGCTACGGTCATTCCCACGGCAAACATCATAAAGATCATGGCCGCAGAGCCGGCAAGGGAGACCCCGGCCAGCTGCACAGCCCCAAGGGTGCCTACCATGATGCTGTCGGCCGTATGAACCAGCATGTCGCTGACCTGCGAAGCCGCAACGGGTACGGAAAGCCGAACCAGGGGACGCCAGTGATGATGTTGCTGCATTTCTGCAATATCGGCGTTCTTCCGGCGCGTCGCTTTCGTAACTTCGCATCTCTACCACGAACAACCACGAAATCCATGGCGCGGTTCGGACTCTTTTCGAACGATGTCGGTATCGACCTCGGCACAGCAAACACGCTCATTTGGCAGCGCGGTAAGGGTATCGTGCTCAACGAACCTTCGATTGTGTCGTTCGATCGCAGTACGAAGGCCATCATTGCCATCGGTCACGAAGCACAGGACATGGTGGGGAAAACCCACCGTGATATCCGTACCATTCGCCCGTTGAAAGACGGCGTGATTGCTGACTTCGAAATCGCCGAGGGCATGCTCCGTGCGTTTATCCGTAAGATGTCGGCCAACTGGCAACCAGCCCGCCGCATGGTGATCTGCGTACCTTCGGGCATCACGGAAGTCGAGAAGCGTGCCGTGCGCGACTCCGCCGAGCATGCGGGAGCCAAAGAGGTGCACCTGATTGCGGAGCCGATGGCGGCTGCCATTGGTGTGGGACTGGACGTTCACGAGGCCATGGGTAACATGATTGTGGATATCGGCGGTGGTACCACCGAGATTGCCGTGATTGCTCTGAGCGGTATCGTCGCCGACGAATCCATCAGGATTGCCGGTGATGAGCTTACCAACTCTATTGTGAATTGGTTCAAAAAGCAGCATAACATTCTAATCGGTGACCGAACCGCCGAGGTCATCAAGGTGAATGTGGGATCGGCCTGGCCGTTGGCAGAAGAACTGGAAATCGAGGTGAAGGGTCGTGACATGGTCACGGGCATTCCAAAATCGATTGTGGTCAGCAGCGAGGAAATCCGCGAGGCGCTGAACGAGAACGTGACGGTAATTGTTGAAGCTGTTCTCAATCTGCTCGAAAAGACTCCGCCAGAACTCTCGGCCGACATCTACGACCGCGGTATTGTGCTTACGGGCGGTGGTGCTCTCTTGAAGGGTCTTGATGAGCGACTGCGCCGTGAAACGTCGCTGCCTGTGCATGTGGCCGAGGATCCCCTTACGGCCGTTGCTCGGGGAACCGGAAAGGTCTTGGAAGACCTCTCGGCCTATTCGTCCGTGCTGATGAAGTCGAAGCGTTACTAAGCCACCGTCATGCAGCGGTTATTCGAGTTCGTTGTACGGTATCGGAACTACATCACCCTGGCCCTCCTGGTGGTCATCTCGTTTTCGCTCATGAGTGTGGGAGAACTGTCTCGGTTAGGGGGCTTTCGAGCAGTGGTTGTGGGCTCGATTGGCTGGATGCAGTCTGTGTTTGCATGGGTACCCAATCCCGTAGCGTTGCAAAGCGAGAATACGGCACTCCGCGAACTGAACTTGCAGTTATCGATAGAGTCCGCGCGCTATAGGCAGGCCATGGTGGAAAATGCCACCTTACGGAGCATGCTGGAGCTCCTTCCGCACACGGACTACTCCATGATTGCTGCCGACGTTGTCGGTAAGACCACCGCTGAACTCCGCAACTTTGCGACCATTAACCGTGGCAGTGTCCACGGCGTCGAAATGGGCATGCCCTGCATCACTGATGCAGGACTGGTTGGGATCGTCGTTGGCACATCCGAGAACTATGCCGTGATTCGCCTGTTGGAGAATCGGGATACACGGATTGCGGCGCGCGTCCATCGCTCATCGGTAGATGGCATCGTTCACTGGCAGGGAGACGCCTTCCTGTCGCTGAAGGATGTCCCCAAGAATGCCGACGTCAAAGCAGGGGATGTGGTCG
>JAURGP010000024.1 GCA_030833725.1 Candidatus Kapaibacterium sp.
CTCGTCTGGGAACTCCGGCGGTCCACTGGTGAATGCTCTGGGCCAGGTTGTGGGCGTCAATACCGTGATCTACTCCACGGCTACCGATCGCCGTGGATCTGGCTCCATCGGGATCGGCTTTGCCATTCCGATCAATCGTGTGCGTGAGATTGTCGAGCGATTAAAGGACGACAGTACCATCGACCGTGATTTCTGGACCGGCATGCAGGTACAACCCATCGATGAGAATGTAGCAGCCTACTACAAACTGAGCCGGAAGGATGGTATTCTTGTAACCCGAACGTTTGCCAATAGTCCAGCCGAGCGGGCAGGGATCGAACCCGGTGACGTCATTACCGGAATCGACGACATGAAGGTTTCCCGCACGGAGCACATGAATGTGGCCATTCTCGACGGTGAGGTGGGCGCCACGCTGCGGATGCACGTCGATCGTTTCGGTGAACAGATCACTCTCCCACTTACCCTCGAGAAGCGCCCTGAACGAGACCGCCGTCGATACCGGTAACGCCGTCCTGCGAGCCGACCAGCTCCGTAAGGTCTACGGCAAGCGCACCGTGGTGCAAGGCAGTACACTCCATGTCCAGCAGGGAGAGGTTGTTGGTCTTCTCGGACCCAACGGTGCGGGAAAAACCACCACCTTCTACATGCTAGTGGGCATGGTCAAACCAGAGTCTGGATCGGTGTGGCTCTCCGACGGCACGACGGACGTCAACATCACGTCGAAGCCCATGTACAAGCGAGCTCGTATGGGCGTGGCCTACCTTCCGCAGGAGCCGAGCATCTTTCGGAAGCTCACCGTCGAGCAGAATATCATGGCCGTCCTGGAGCTGCGATCGCTACCCAGCGCTGAGCGTCGACAGACGCTCGAGCGGTTGCTCGAAGAGTTCGGCATCGGTCATATCCGGCGCAGTCAGGGATACATGCTCTCCGGAGGCGAGCGCCGTCGGTGCGAGATTGCCCGAGCTTTGGCCATGGATCCTCGCTTCATCTTGCTGGACGAGCCGTTCGCCGGCATCGACCCCATTGCGGTTGAAGACATCATGCTGATCGTGCAACAGCTCAAGAACAAGGGGATCGGTGTGCTGATTACCGATCACAACGTGCACGAAACACTCAGCATTACTGATCGGGCCTACATCCTGATCGATGGAGCCATCTTTGTCTCGGGAACAGCCGAGGAGATCGTGCGCAACGACGACGTCCGACGCCGGTACCTCGGAGAGAGCTTCACGCTCGAGCGCTACTAGAGCCACTCCACCTGCAGCAGGACACTTCGCGTTGGGCTCAGGTTGGCCACCACTTCGGCGTAGTAGTAGTCCAGGAGATTTCGCCCGATCAAACCGATCCGCACGGGAAGTCCGGTAAGGGGCTCAAGGCGCGCAAAGAGTCGAGCATCGACCACGTGGGAGGGAACGCGTTGATCAGCATTGGGAATGAAGACGGACAACCGATCGTCGATGGTTTCTACACGATTCTGGAATCGGTACTCTGCCTGGAGCTCCATTGGTAGCCTTCCAACGGCAAAGGTCCACGAGCCACGACTATACCACAGGACGTTGTTGCGATACTTCAGTGGCTCGTCCAGAAGAAGATCACGCGGGAGCATTGCCGTTACACCGGTTTCAATGCCCAGCCACGAGGCCAGGGCCATCCGCAGGCTGAGTTCGGCACCAAGAATACGTGCACGGGTAATGTTGCGAAACGTGATCGGCACACGAGGATCTGACAGATCGAACGTTGGTTCAATGAGGTCGTACAACTCATTGGCGAAGACGGCCATGTCCACATCCAGCGGCAGTCCCAGCGAGGTGGGGGAGTATCGCACGCCGGCCTCTGCCGACCACGAGTACTCCGGACGAATGTCGGCGTTTGGTCGCACCTGGAACGGACCGTACCGAATGTTGGCGTAGCGCTCAGCGATGGTGGCGGCTCGAAAGCCCCTTCCCACCGACCCCCGCACGTGGACGTCGGCGTCGACCTCCCACGAGATGCCCAGCTTCGGTGAGAACTCCAGTTGGGGATCAAGCGACACCGTCTCCTCCCGATCCAGACGTGCGCCCACGGTGAGAATCACCGCCGCCGGCAACTGCCACTCGGCTTGCGAAAACACACTCACAATCGATTGGGCCTGCGCACCGTACAAGTCGGACTCCACCACGTTGAGGCGGCCAGTAATGCCACTCGTCAAGATCAGACGATCGGCAAGGGTCGTGGTGAGCTGGACATCGGTGTTATAGGCAATGGAGGTCGAAGCATTCGAGTCGAGCGTAACGCCGTCGATGCGATTTTCGAATCGCGTCCGGAATAGGCCCGGACGAACGACCAGCGATGTGGAAGGGCTGAGCATGGCTGACCACTCTATGGCAGCGGTCAACTTTGATGTCCAGAGCCGTTCGCTGAGGTTCTGATCCAGAGGTGGAAGTGTGGCGTTCGATAGGTCACGCCAGTACACGAAGTTTTCAGCATTAGACTGTGCCAGCATCGTCGAGACGGTAACGGTATGTTCATCGGAGGGTGTCCAGCGTAGTTTTCCGTAGCCAAATCCCCGAAGCTGACGATCAAAATCGCGGTAGCTCTCATCGCTGCGAATACCTCCGCTCAGGTTGATGCCTACCGTGCCAAGCTGCTGCGACAAGCGCAGATCTGCGCCCCACTCCACCGGAGTGGAGCCCTGACGGTAGTCCTGCCACGCTGCATGGCGAAGAGGGGTGTAGCCACCTCCATAGACGCGCCCACGCACACTGAGCTCCTCACTCGGAGCTGACGTAAACAGACTGACAACGCCTCCCAGTGCTCCCGTACCATACAATGCTGATCCAGCCCCTTTCACAATCTCGACGCGTTCCACATCGGCCAGAGGTAGGACGTCGAATTTGATGTCGCCGTTATCGCCGCTCATCAGCGGGAATCCGTCAAGCAGTACCATGGTGCGGCTTCCCACGCCAAAGGCGAAGCCCGAGGCACCGCGGATGTTGACTTGATCACCCACCACACTCACACCGGAGACGTATCGCAGAGCCTCGTCCAGTTGTGTGACGCCACGCTCGAGGAGGTCGCGGTTGGACAGGGTGGCCACGCTGATCGGGACGTCCTGTACGGCCTGCACACGCCTGCCTGCCGACACCACGATTTCCTCGGTGTTCAAGCCAGAGGCCGTGAGCGCAATGATCACAACGGCCGTATCCCTGCTATCCGGCAGGACGATCGTGGTATCTCCTGACTGGTAGCCCAGGAAGCTGGTCAAAACGCGAATCTGTCTTCCGGAAACCCTGGAAATACTGAACCGGCCACGGCTATCGGTGTAGGCACCCTGCTGCGTGGCGGCAATGCGTATCGTAGCGCCCTGCAACCCCTCGCCCGTCTGGCGATCAACAACGCTACCGCGGAGAACCGCCGATTGGGAAACAGTCTGAGAAACGCCTGTGGTGCCACCTGCCATCAGGACCACGACCACGAACAACGCTCCCAAAAATCGTTGGATCATGTCAGACTACTCGAATGGTTGCGGTGGAAGATTGTTGAAGTCAACGGCGAAGTTGATCGTGACCGTCTGGCCCACATCAACGATCACCGTACCCGGTTGCGCGGGATCGTTGACAGGTGAGTACACATCCAGCATCAGCCAGTCTGTTAGGATGTTGGGCCCGTTCTGCATGGCTACCACCACGTAGGTAAAGGTGCGGGGAGCGCCCGGTATCTCCACTTCGTAGGGGGCTTCCGTCGTGTACGTCGGCAATGCTTCGCTGAAGATGGCTCGGCCAGACAGCACCGCCGCCAAGATCGAATCCGGCGACGTTGGTTTGGCCTCCAGAGCTACCACCAGCACTTGATTGACGTTGGAGTCAGGCCAGTCGTTGGCGAAGGTCACTGTACCTTGCAGCACACTCGGTGGCGGAACATCCGTCGGACTGAGGCCTCCGCAGCTGCTCACAACCAGTACGAGAGCTACAGAGGTCAACAAAACAGCAGTGAAGTGTTGCATGCTGAAGTGTACCCTTATCGTTGAAGCACAATCGGAAACGACACGATCGACGTACCGGACTCCAACACGATCGAGTACGCTCCGGACGCCACGGCGTGCAGGTCAAGGATCATGGAGTTCAAGCCGGCAAACATCGCAGTGCTGCCCTGCATGACCACCGCGCCCATCGGGCTAACAAGGCGGTACTGCAGCGTGCCCGGTGCCTGACTGGCGTAGCTTAGGTACAGCGAGCCGTGGGAAGGTACGGGCCCGAAGCCAACAACTACCACGGATTGCTCGGACACAGCCGGAAGCTTGTCGTCCTGGACGGAGCTCACGATGGGTGGATCTGTCGGAGCGGGTTCGTCCTGAGCGGACTTGCCTGCAGCCGGTTGTGTCTGCTCGCTGAGGAGTCCATCACCGATCGTGGAAAGCCCCTTGACCCATGACTCCTTCGAGCTGACCGTGTAGAGTGTGTCTACGATGAACCAATCGCCTTGAGCCCGATCAGGTGTGAGGTCCAGAATGAGATAACCATGGTTGACGATATCCTGCCAGGCGAGAAAGGGATTGTTCTTCTCCAGACTCACCTCCACCGATGCGATCAACTGCGGGGCGATCGTGCCCAGCAGCGGTACACCACCGAGGTTTTCGTCGAAGTTGGCCGAGGAGATGGACGGCGTCATAAACTCCACGATACGCCGTGGACCATCCGGCCATTGTCCATCGAAGGCAAAGCCGCAGTGGAAGTCGCCCGATACCACAATGGAGGAGGACGGTCGCATCTTGCCCACGCCGTGCAGGGCATTGGCTACGGCCGTGCGTTGAGCAGGGTAGTTGTTCCAGACATCGCCTTGAAACGCCAGATCAAAGATGGCTTCTAGCTGTGGGAGTTGCGAGCGAATCAGCGGTGCGAAGGCACCCACGGCCGAGAACAGGTAGGCCGTATCGATCGGTGAGGAGGTCACCGGTGAAAAGAGGACCTGGCTGCCGATGACGTTCCACCGAGCAGTGCTGGATGCCACACTGTCGGCCAACCATTGATATTGGGCCGTGGAGATCAACTGCCGCGACGGATCATTCAGGGCCTGCTTGGACGCATCGGAGGCACCCGATCCTACGTCGTCGATCTGCTTCATGCGGCCCTCCAGTCGGGTGTCGAGCATCATGAGTAGGAGCAAGTCGCCGAACTGGAAGCTCCGGTAGATCTGAGCGTTATCGGGCGATTGCTCTCGAATGGGCATCCACTCGGCATGGACGCGTTTCGACACGGCTTTTCGTACCACCCACTCACCTTCGGTGGAGGGTGTATGGTTCTCGGCGCCATCCATGTAAGCGTCATTGGCGGACTCGTGGTCGTCCCATACATGGATCATGGGATGCTGCTGATGCAGCCGTCGAAGGTCCGGATCCAATCGATACTGGGCGTAGCGGCTGCGGTAGTCTGCTAATGCCACGATCTCGTCACTCGGCTCGTGCATCCGCCCAAGACGTTTCCCAGTCTGTCCACCGTACTGCGTGGTGTCGGCACTGTACTCGTAGATGTAGTCACCCAAGTGCACTACGGCATCCAAATCGTTGCGATCGGCAATGCGAGCGTAGGCATTGAAGAACCCAGCAGGGTAGTTCGAGCAGGTCACGATGGCCAGGCGGGCATGGTTGTAGGATGCGCCTCGTGCCGGCGCCGTGCGCGTGCGTCCCGTTAGCGAGGCCCGTCCATTGGCGATAAAGCCGTAGTAGTACACCATCCCCGGCTGCAAGCCATCAGCATCCACCTTCACGGTGAAGTCACGCTCGCTGGCTGCTGTTGCTGTGCCGGTGCGCACAACGCTTTGCAGCGTTGGGTCGGTTGCTACGCGCCACTGTACGACGACCTCGTTCTGCCCAACCTCCGGTGTGACCCTCGTCCAGAGGATCACCCGATCGCTCAGGGGATCGCCACTAGCCACGCCATGGTAGAACGGTCGCAGCTCGGGCTCCAGCTGGACGATGGCCTCCGGAACCCGCTTGGTCGACAGCGGCTGGTATCCAGCTACACGCTGCGGGAACATGTTATTGCGAAGATCCTGCGCGATGATTGGTGCGAAGGCCGTTGCTAACAACACAGCCGTCAGGATGAACGTCGGGATGAACGACGAGAGGAATCGGTACACGTGCAACATGGAAGCAGGCCTCTTCGGTGAGTGATCCGCAATACTGCAGAACACCTGCAATGTGCGTATTGTTTCCGTGAGAAGAAATCGTCACGTTCTACAGAAGTTTGCACATGCAGAACGTCCTTACACCGCAAGGCTCTCGTGCCATCGATCAGTGGTGCATACAGAATGGTACATCGGCTGCCGAGCTCATGGCCGTGGCATCGGCAAGTGCTGCTGCCGCTGTGCGCACGTTGGTACCTGCCGGGACGCCAATCGTGGTGGCTTGCGGTGGCGGAAACAACGGTGGTGATGGTTTCTCCATGGCCCTGGACCTCAGTGCCGACTATCCCGTGACCGTGATCAGTGATGCCGATCCTGCTACCATGAGCCCCGAGGCTGCCGCCTATGCTCGCCGAGCCTACAGCGAGTTGTCTTGCTGCCCGTGGAGCGACATAGATCACCTCAATCCCCAAAGCGCTGTGATTGATGCGCTGGTGGGAGTAGGGGGTACGAGCATGCTTCGCGACCCCCTACCGGAGCGCTTGCGTTCATTGCACCGATTCAGTGGGCGGCACATTGCCGTAGACGTTCCAACGGGTGTAGATGCTCTCACCGGACGGGTTCATCCCGAGGCCTTTCGGGCCGATGTGACCATCACGATGGAGGGGCCAAAGAGCGGCTTCTTTTCGGCAGCAGCTCGTGCTGTGGTAGGCACCGTCGTGGTCGTGGGGATCGGTGCACCCGCGCGCGTGGTGCAGAGCACGGCAATTGCTCAGATTATCGAAGACGCTGACGTGCCAGCCCTGCTTCCAACGCGAGACCTCCGTGCAAACAAGTTTACTCGGGGCTGCGTCGTGGTGATTGGTGGTTCACGTTCCATGCGAGGAGCGCCGAGCATGACGGCAGAAGCTGCTATGCGGGTGGGGGCCGGCCTGGCTATCCTAGCCACGCCATCGGTGCACCCACTTACGCCCCGCGAAGTGATGACCTGTGTGCTACCGTCCTCGCCGGAGGGGTGGATGGATCCGTCGGCCGAACCACTGCTGCTAAGCGAGGTGGAGCGAGCGTCGGCAGTGGCCATTGGTCCGGGCCTTGGAAAAGAACCTGCGGTACTGGCGATGATTGCCCGGGTGGTAACTCAGTTGGATCCTGCCCTTCCCGTGGTCGTCGATGCCGACGGGCTGCGGATGATTCCTCAGTTGAACCGTGATCTGACGAACGTAGTCCTCACGCCGCATGAGGGAGAGTATCAGCGTCTGTTGCGCGATCTCGGCATCGCAGATCCTGAGCATCAGCAACCGGCCTACCTCGCAATGCAGTTGGGATGCGTCGTGCATCGAAAGGGGATTCCCTCGGTCACCACCAACGGCCAGCAGGCGGTGTGGACGGTTCGCGGTAATCCCGGGATGGCCACAGCGGGCAGTGGAGACGTGCTCACCGGTATCATCGCCGGGCTGGCAGCCCAGGGACTATCGACGTATCGTGCGGCATCGTTGGGAAGTTTCCTGCATGCAGCGGCAGGCGACCTTGCTGCCAGGGAACTCTCGGAGTATGGCATGCTGGCTGGAGATGTGATCTCCCGCGTGGGACGTATTCTCACGACGAGCGGTGCGGTGCAGTGAACCGGTCTACTCGTTGGATGCTACTCCTGCCTCTGGTGGGAGCCACGGCTACGCTGACGTGGCTGTCCTCGATTCCTGAGCTTGCCACACCAGACCTGGGCTTTACGTGGCAGGATAAGTTCTACCACCTCGTCGCCTATTCCGTATACGGTGTAGCCGCAAGCATTGCCGTGTATGGATGGCTACCGACACGAGCGCTGACCACGCAACGCTGGGTTGTGCTGGCGATCGGCTGCGCGTTCGGTGGGATCGATGAATTACACCAGAGTTTTGTCCCCGGTCGTGATGGATCGGGTTACGATTGGATCGCTGATGTTCTGGGCACAGGACTCGCCGTGCTCATTCTTCCACGTCTTCATGCGGTACTTGCAGCTCTTCTTCGACGTCTGATTCCGGATCTGATTCCGGATCCGATTCCGGATCAGGTGCCGGATTCGAGACGTCGCTAGGTTTCTCCGCCGGGGCATAGGTGAAGGCCGCCAGGATGCTCCCCGCAGCGTTTTCGGTGCTCTTGTAGGAGCTTGTGCGCGGACCGTTGGAGAGCATACTAAAGGCCAGCAACTCGCCATCTCCGGTGGTGACGTACCCACCCAGCGAACTCACGTTTCGTAGAGTTCCCGTCTTTCCGCGCAGGTTGTCATGGGCCGGTGTGCCAATCATGCGTCGTCGCAGCGAACCATCCACACCGGCAATGGCCAGCGAGCTGTAGAAGTCGTTGAAGTACGGCTGACGAGCAATGGCACACAGCATATCCACGTGAGTGCGTGCACTCACACGGTTACGGCGCGATAATCCCGATCCGTCATGAAAGATGGCGCCCTGGCTCTGCACATCCAGAGAGTCCAGTGCAGCCAACAGAGCAGCCTTGCCCTGATCTGCACCCGCGCCGGCCCCTCCATAGAGTGCAGCCGCCAGCTTGAACACGTGCTCGGCGTAGTGGTTGTGACTGCGCTTATTCACCACCGAGGCAATCTCCAGGAAGGGGCGTTCGAAGGCTACGAGTAGACGCGCGTTTCGGGGTGCAACTCCAGCGGCGATGGTTCCTTCGTGACCAATGCCTCCGGTTCGAAGCCGGTTGGCAAACGTACCGGCGGCAACGAGCTCTGGCGAGCGTGCTGGAACGTAGAGTGTCTGCGTACGATTGGCACCGGGTGAACCTGATACCGTGATGACCACTCGTCCGCTGGCATCCACTGCACTGGTTGCCGACAATCGCCGACGTCGGCTGCTCTTCTTCGTGGTGGTGCGGACAATAATGGATTCCGACGCTGGCACGGTCTGAGCGGTGACGTATCCCTTTCCTGTAGCGCTCACCACTACGGCAATCTGGCCACCTGTGTGAGAGAGCGCTGTCACCGGAGGCAGTGCCACCACGTCCTCGAAGTCTCCGCTGTAGACGGCACGGTTCGTAACGCTGTCGAACCACGACCCATCGCCGTAAACTGTGCCACGCACGGTACGCAGCCCCATGGCGAACAACTCATCGGCAATCACTTCCATGTCGGCAGCCGACAGCATCACATCACCGCGACCGACAAGGTACAGGTCGCCATTGAGCGTACCGGAGGGATCGATGCGGGCAGTGGCGCGGACCTCCGTGGCAATGGTCCCGCCTGCTCCGAGGGCGTGAAAGACGGCCAGCGTGGAAAACAGCTTTGTGTTGGATGCTGGGGTGAGGGGTGCGGTCGGATTCCGTTCATAGAGGACCTTACCAGACTTCACGGCACGCACGACCACGCCCACGGAGGCACCGCTGTGCGTCGCTGCTGTGAAGAGGTGATCCAGTTGCGCCCTGAGTCGCAGGACGGCTTGTGCCGAATCATAGGCGGTGCGGAAGGGGGCTTCGCGTACTGGTGGTGCCGGGCGCACCGAGCCGCTTTCTTGAGCCCACGTAAGCGGTGCGCTCAGAACCCATATGGTAACGACGAGAAAACGGAAGACAAACTTCATGCTGCGTACGAATGTACGAAATCAGCGTGCGGGGAAGATTCCGTCAACGATGTCCAAGAGCTGTTGGAAGGCACTAACCGGATCGTCGGCAGAAATCCACTGGTAGCGCTTGTCCCGACGCAGCCACGTGAGTTGTCGCTTGGCATATTGGTTGGTGGCAATCACCATGTCCTCGAGTGCATCGATCTCCGAGCTGCGTTTTTTCACCACGCGAATGGCCTCGGTGTAGCCCACCGTTTGCAGCGCCTGCGCAGATTCAGAAATGCCACTATTGAGGATCGCTTGTGTTTCGCGCACCAGCCCCATATCCCACATGTCCACGCAGCGCAGCCGGATTCGATCGCGAAGACTGTCGCGCTGCATGTCGAGGGCGACGAACGTAGGCTGAACATTTGCTGCTGCGCGTTGGGCATCCCACGTATCACTAAAGCGTTTTCCCGTAAGCTCGATGTACTCCAGCGCGCGCATGACGCGTCGTGGGTTGCGGTCGTGATACTGCTCGGCAGCGCGAGGATCTACCTCCTGCAGGCGCTGATACAAGGCGTCTTTGCCCAGCATCAGCAGATCGAACTCCAGAGCAGCACGCACCGACGAATCCGGCGGCATGGCTACCACACTTAAGCCATCGATGGCTGCCTGAATGTACAGGCCAGAGCCCCCTACCAGCACCGGTAGCGAGGTGGGTGGGATGGCATCGAAGGCTGCGCGCACATCCTGCGCGTAGTCGGCTGCCGTATACGTTTCCGTTGGATCCCGCAGATCAATCAGATGGTGCGGACACACGGCTTGTTCCTCCTTGGTTGGCTTCGCCGTGCCGATGTCGAGACCCCGGTAGATCTGTCGCGAGTCCGCGCTGATGATTTCGATCGGGCGCGCCTTGGCAAGGCGCAATGCCAGCGCTGTCTTACCGCTGGCCGTTGGGCCAGACAGGATCAGGACGGGTCTACTCATCCCATCCCTCCACGCCAATCAGGGGAACAAACGCTGCTGGTCCGAGTTCGTTTGCTGTCCACGCGTCGTGGTCTGTCCGCGTCACGCGATACAGTGTTTGTTGCTGATGGTCGCCCACCGGCACCACGAGGTGTCCTCCTACGACCAGCTGACGTGCCAGCGGCTCCGGAACATCCGGTGCGCCAGCTGTCACAATAATGCCATCGTAGGGGGCTTGACCAGAATAGCCAATGGTGCCATCGCCCACACGGCACTCCACGCTGTAGCCCAAGTCTTGTAGGCGCTGCCGGGCCTGCTGCGACAAACGTGGGTGACGCTCAATGCTGATGACGCGCGCTCCCATCTGAGCAAGGATCGCCGCCTGGTAGCCACTCCCGGTACCAATCTCCAGAATCTTCGCTCCAGGCCGCACCATGAGGGACTGCGTCATGATGGCCACGGTGTGTGGTTGCGAAATCGTCTGACGGTCGTCGATCGGTAGGGCGGTGTCGTCGTAGGCACGATTCCGCATGAACGCTTGCACGAAGTGTTCCCGCGGAACAGTGTCGATTGCCTGGAGGACGGCGGTGTCGGAGATGCCGCGCTCACGCAGTAAGGCGAGCAGCGCTAGACGCTGATGATCGTAGGGGGTGGTGGGACGGGGACGCATAACGCACGATAATGACGCAAGCTTATCACGCAAGCTAATGAAGCTGGACGCCTAAAGTTACGCAGCCGCAACGGCTGTGACATAGTGCTCCAGCTTTTCTCTCAATACCGTGCTGGGAACATCAAGCTCGAGAGCTCCTTGATAGGCGATGCTGACACCACCCGTCTCTTCGGAGACGATGATGGCAACGGCATCGGCCTGCTCGGTGATTCCAAGACCGGCACGATGTCGCGTGCCGAGGTTGCGCAACCCGAGGCGCTGCTCGCTGCTGAGTGGCAGCACACACCGTGCAGCACTGATGGTGCCACCGTCAATCACCACGGCACCATCGTGCAGTGGTGATCGCGGGTTGAAGATCGATGTCAGGAGTTCGGCGGAAACGTCTGCCTGAAGCGACACGCCCGTATCAACGGTCACGCGGATGTGCTCAGCACGGGAGAAGACAATCAATGCACCTACGTGCTTTGAGCTTAGCTCGCTGACGGCCTGAAGAACGGCTGTGATCGTCATGGAGTTATCCCCACGCACCACCAACCGGAAGAGCCGACTCTGCGTAATCATCAGCAGAATCCGTCGAAGTTCCGGCTGGAAGAGCACCACAAAGGCAATCAGGCCCACATCGGCAATGCGGCGGAGTACCCAGTTGACTGTTTTCAGATTTGCTGCCTCGGTGACAAACCCCAACACAAAGACCACCACAAACAACAAGAGCACTTGCACGGCAATGGTGTTGCGCAGTGCTCGATACAACATGAAAAACAGGGTTGCCACCAGCGCTACGTCCAGAAGATCCAGGACGGTAACGGATAGGAAGCCAATGCGAAACAGTTCAAGCATGTCTCTTACCCAACTCGCTGTTGCGTGCGTCGGGCGTCGTCCCGCTCGTAGGCCTCGACGATTTCTGCTACCAGTCGATGGCGGACGACGTCGGCCTTTTCAAACTCCACAAAGTCGATGCCCTGGATGCCGGAGAAGAGTTGATGTACAGTACGCAGGCCCGACTCCTGATGATGATGCAGGTCGGTCTGGGTGATGTCGCCGGTGACAATAGCCTTCGACTGTTGACCCAGGCGTGTGAGGAACATCTTCATCTGCATCCGCGTGGCATTCTGCGCTTCATCGAGAATGATGAAGGAGTGGTTCAGTGTGCGGCCACGCATGTAGGCCAGCGGAACGATCTCGACAATCCTACGCTCGATCATACTCTTGAGCTTTTCAGGACTGACCATATCCGACAGGGCGTCTAACAGGGGACGCAGGTAGGGATCGATTTTCTCGGACAGATCGCCGGGTAGGAAGCCCAGCGATTCGCCCGCCTCTACGGCCGGGCGTGACAGGACAATGCGACTCACTTCGTTGGCCCGCAAAGCCGCCACCGCCATGGCAACAGCAAGGTACGTCTTGCCGGTACCGGCGGGCCCAACGCAGAAGACAAGGTCGTTGCGCTGCACCTTGCGGTAGTAGTCCATCTGCTTCGGCGTCCGCGCCCGGATCACATCCTTTTTGCCCCAGAGAATCACCGAATCAAGATCCTCCGATGCCATTGTAGGTGTACTACTACTGCGGCCACCCTCTACCAGGTCGATAATCGTGGACACGTCGGCCAGCGACAACACGCCCGTGCGCTTCAGCGTGTAGGTCAGTTCGCTAATGATGTGCTCGATATGTCGGATTTCGGCCGGTTCACCGCGCAGGATGATGGTCTCACCGCGCACGGTGATGGAGGTGTCGAACCGGTTCTCGATAAGCTGTAGGTGCTGCTCGTGTGGACCAAACAGCGCTACAACATCGACGTCGGTGATGGGAATCTTCTTTTCGGCAGTGTGCATAGGTACGTTCGGAGGCAGGTTCAGACATCGTGGATACGACGAAAAACGGCGATCCGCACACGTCGGATCGCCGTTCGTAGACTCTACGTCAACAACTCGACGTCGCTCACTTGCCAGCCTCCGACTCTGGTGTGGCGGGAGCAGCTGGAGCTTGCTCGGCAGCGGCTGGTGCACTAGCAGAGGCTGCGGCAGCAGCGGCTGCACGCTTCTTACGCCAGTACTTCCGTTCGGCCTTCTGCTCTTCCGAGGTTTTCGGACCAGCTGGAGGGACGGTCAGCACCCAACCTGGCTGGATCACATCCGGATTCTTGATCTTATCGGTGTTGGCTTGCCAGATCTTTGGCCACTGCAACGGATCGCCGTAGATCTCGGCACGTCCAGAGATGTTCCAGAGACAGTCGCGATTCTCGGCCCAGGTACCAACGGTGTATCCCTTGACGGATGGCTCCCGGTACAGGCCGCGGATAAGTTTCGCTGCGGCAATGATGCGATCGTAGAACTCTGGAAGCGCAGCAATGCGCTCTCCGCGAAGAACGTTCAGCTCTGCCTCCAGGGCAGCTACCTCGCTGCGGCGTTCGGCCAGTTGGTCGTTGGTAAGCGACTGCATCGATCGGGCCCGACCCTCGATGCGTCCCAAACGCTCACGGAAGTTGTTGATGTCGGCTTCCGAGGCATTGATCATCGAGTAGATGTCGTCGTTGCACTTCTTGAGATCCGTGACGGCCGTGGTGAGATCGCCTTCGGCTTTCAGCAGGTCTGCCTTGAGCTGCTCAAGCTTGCTGTTCAGCGTTGTGTTGACACCCTTGTACTGCTCGATGCGCGCATCGGCTTCGTCGCACGTGAGTTGCGCGTCCGGCTTGTTGGCAGGTGGCGGTGGTACGCGATCCTGCGCCCACGTCGGTACGGCCATGGGTGCGGCCATGAAGCCCACAAGGGCAAGCGTTGCCATGGAACGCAAAACGGGAGTTGCTGTGATCATCTTCATGGCTGACCTCCCTCACCGGTGGTGGTAGGTGTCCAGTCAGGCCAGATCGTTGGCCAGGCATTGAGTTTATCCTGCACAAACGCCTTCTTCTGGCTGCAGTCCTGGACTTCTTTCTGACGTCCACGCAGTTCCTTGCTGATCTTTGCCAGATCGGCTTCGGCAGCTGCGATCGACGTGTTGAGCTGCGCCTCATCAGCACGCAGTGAGTTGATCATGGCTTGTTGCTCTTCCTTAATCGTGCAGGTACACGACTGTAACACCAGAGCGGCCCCGAATGCTGCAGCGGCGAGTACGGACACCCGCGACGAGCGTTTCGACATGGTTTCCTCCGTTAATGTAGAATCAGGCCAAATATACGTTGACGGACGTGAACCTGAACACCAGAAATACATGATGTTCTCGTGACCTGCGCTGGTGACGTACGACGATCGTATTTTTGTTGGATGAGTACCCCAGCCCCTGCCCGATCGGGATCGTACGATCCCTCGGCTACCGAGCAGCGGTGGTATGCCGCCTGGCAACGCCAGGGCATCTACCGCTCCGTGCCCTCCGAGAAAGCCCCCTACAGCATCCTGATGCCCCCTCCCAATGTGACAGGCATCCTCCACTTCGGCCACGTGCTCAACAACACGTTGAACGACCTCTACACACGCTGGAACCGGTTGAAGGGGGCTGAGGCCTGCTGGTTCCCAGGGTTGGACCATGCCGGCATTGCTACCCAGACGAAGGTGGAACAGGAGCTGCGTTCCGAGGGGCGTAGCCGCCACGACCTGGGACGCGATGCCTTTGTGGATCGCGTATGGCAGTGGAAGGACAAGTATGGTTCCATCATCCTAGAGCAGTTGCGCACGCTTGGCGTGTCCTGCGACTGGGATCGGACGCTGTTTACTATGGATCCGTCGGCCTCCGAGGCGGTCCAGGAAGTGTTCATCCAGCTGTTTGATGAAGGCCTGATCTACCGTGGAAAGCGGATCATTAACTGGTCGCCGGTGGCGCAAAGTGCCTTGAGCGACGAAGAGGTGGTCTACAAGGAAGTGCACGAGCAGATCTATACCATGCGGTACCATCTGAGTGATGGCAGCGGCACGCTGCTGGTGGCAACAGTACGCCCCGAGACCATCTTTGCCGACGTCGCCGTAGCTGTGAACCCTTCCGACGAGCGCTACCGTCATCTCATCGGTGCAACGGTAATCGTGCCGATCTCCGGTCAGGTTGTTCCCATCATTGCCGACGACTACGCCGACCCCGAGTTTGGTACAGGCGTCGTAAAGGTGACACCCGCCCACGACCCCAACGACTACGAGATTGGTCTGCGTCACCAGCTGGCGATGCCGCAGTGCATCGAGCCGGACGGGACGTTGAACAGTCTGGCGGGGGACTTTGCCGGCATGGACCGGTTTGCTGCGCGCAAGGCCGTAGCTAAGGCCTTAGAAGCCCAGGAACTGTTGGAGAAGGCCGAGAAGTACACCCACAACGTCGGATTCTCAGAGCGCGGTGGCGAGCCGATCGAGCCGTACTTGAGTGATCAGTGGTTTGTCCGGATGCAGCCTCTGGCTCAGCCGGCACTGGAAGCCGTGACGTCGGGTCAGATTCGCTTCTACCCCGATCACTGGGTGAAGACCTACGAACACTGGATGACGAACATTCGCGACTGGTGTATCTCGCGTCAGCTGTGGTGGGGGCATCGCGTTCCGGTGTACTACGCCTCTGATGGATCGTTCACCGCTGCCCGAAGCGAAGACGAAGCACGCCAGAAGCTAGGCCTTTCCCCAGATGTCTCCCTACAGCAGGATCCGGACGTTCTGGATACGTGGTTCTCATCGTGGCTGTGGCCGATGACCACCATGGGCTGGCGTGGGGAATCCACGGCCCCCGAAGGCGACCGTGCCTACTACCTGCCCACCAACCTGCTGGTGACCGGTCCGGACATCATCTTCTTCTGGGTAGCGCGCATGATCATGGCCACGCTGAAGTTTGATGGTCGCATTCCGTTCCGCGATGTGTACTTCACGAGCATCATTCGCGACGGACGTGGACGAAAGCTGTCCAAGTCGCTGGGGAACTCCCCGGATCCGCTAGATGTGATTGCCCGCTACGGTGCTGATGCCGTGCGCTTTACGATGATCTACCTGGCACCGATGGGGTCGGACGTCCGCCTGGACGTCGATGAGGCTACGCAGGACGTACCCTCCATGGAGATCGGGCGGAACTTCGCCAACAAGGTGTGGAATGCCTGCCGATTCTTGAAGATGAAACGTTCTGAGCTCGAGCCATCTACCGTAGCAGGTGCGTTCGAGCCGTCCACGGCCGATCGCTGGATTGAGTCGCGCTACAACACGGCCGTGGCTACGGCTACGGCGGCCCTGGAGGCCTACCGACTGACTGACTACGCCCGAGCGCTCTACGACTTCATCTGGCGCGACTTCTGCGACTGGTACGTCGAGATTGTGAAGGTGCAGTTTGCAGCTCTGCCGACCGATGCGCAGCGTGCTGCACTGTTGGATCATGCCGATGTGATCATCGATGGAACCCTGCGGCTGTTGCATCCGGTGATGCCCTTCATCACCGAGGAGTTGTGGCACGATGTGTTCGCCAAGGACGACAACCTGAGCATCAGCACGCAGACGGCACCCCTGAGTACCGTTGCCAAGATTGATGCCAGCATTGAACAACACTTCGACGTTCTGCAAACAGTGGTGGAGAGTGTTCGTCGGTCGCGTGCCGAGATGACGATTCCACCGAGCAAGCGCCTACCCGTAGTTCTCTCCGTGCCCTCAGCGATGCTAGACTTCATGCAGGAGCAGCATGCAGTGATTCGCCAGTTGGCCCGCTGCAGCGATCTCACCATCGGCGTTACACAATCCAAGCCCAGTGGATCGGTCTCCGACGTGGTGCGGGGTATTGAGATCTTCTTGGTCGTCGAGGGCGTGGTGGATATGGCCAAAGAACGGGAGCGTCTTGAGAAAGAGGTCCAGCGCCTGAACGGAGCCATCGCCGGTGTGCAGAAGAAGCTCTCCAATGAGGGATTCTTGAAGGGGGCTTCCCCAGAAGTGGTGGAAACCGAGCGCAAGAAACTGGCCGATTGGATGGATGCCAAAGCCAAGATTGAGAGGAACCTCCAATGATACCTACCGGCACCAACGCCTACATCATCGAACCGCTGCGCACACCAATTGGCAAGTACGGCGGGGCACTCAGTAGTGTACGGCCAGACGACCTCGCCGCCGGCGTCCTAAAGGCCGTCATCGAGCGCACCGGTGTTGATCCGTCCACAATCGATGACGTCATCCTCGGCTGTGCCAACCAGGCCGGCGAGGATAATCGCAACGTTGCACGCATGGCCGGCTTGCTGGCAGGACTGCCGCACAGTGTGCCGGGCGTCACCGTGAATCGGTTGTGTGCCTCCTCGCTCGAGGCGGTGATTCAGGCCTTTCATGCCATTCGCGCCGGGGAGGCACATGCCGTGCTGGCGGGGGGAGTCGAGAGCATGTCGCGTGCCCCCTACAGCCTTCCAAAGAATGCTTCTGGTGCGGCACAGTTTGGCAACATCACGGCCTACGACACGGCTCTAGGATGGCGGTATCCAAACCCAGCACTAGAGGCCCTCTTCCCGCTGGAGGCCATGGGGGAGACGGCCGAGAACATTGCCGAGCGCTGGGAGATTACGCGCCAGGAGCAGGATGCCTTTGCCGTGACTTCCCATCAGCGGGCCGTGAAGGCACAGCAGGACGGCATGTTTGCCGACGAGATTGTTCCTGTGGTGATTCCTCGCCGCAAGGGAGAGCCGATCGTGGTGAGCACCGATGAAGGTCCGCGCGCCGACACGTCGATGGAGGCCCTTGCTCCGTTGAAGCCGGCCTTCCGTAAGGGTGGATCGGTCACAGCCGGTAACTCGTCATCACTCAACGATGGAGCGGTGGCCATGCTCGTGGTATCGGAGAGCTACCTCGACCAGCATCCGGAGTTGCGGCCGCGTGTGCTAGCTCGCATCGTTTCTTCAGCGGCCGTAGGCGTCGATCCTCGCATCATGGGCATCGGTCCGGTGGGTGCGATTCGTCGTGCCTGCGAGCGCGCTGGTATCTCTGTAGCCGACCTCGATCGCGTGGAGCTCAACGAAGCCTTTGCGGCACAGGCCCTAGCCTGTATCCGCGAGCTAAACCTTGATCCACAGATGGTAAATGTGCACGGTGGTGCCATTGCGATGGGACATCCGTTGGGCATGAGTGGTGGCAGGGTACTAGGACACCTCGTGCGGGAACTGCAGCGCAGCGGAACACGATACGGGGCCGCAGCGTTATGTATCGGCGTAGGCCAAGGGCTGGCAATGGTTGTTGAGCGTGTATAACGTCCTATTGTGACGTCCGATACGTGAGTGACGTTCTATATTTGCATTGATTCATTCCGGACTCCCATCATGTACACCGCACCGCATCTTGTACTCCCGCAGATTGAGAACCTAGCCAAGCTGGACGTCTACGTCCAACACGGTGGCTACGGCGCCTACCGCAAGGCCATTGGTATGTCGTCGGACGACGTGATCAATGAAGTGAAGCGCTCGGGGTTACGAGGTCGGGGAGGCGCATGCTTTCCGACGGGCTTGAAGTGGAGCTTTATGCCGAAGGGGAACGACAAGCCCAAGTATCTGGCAATCAACGGCGACGAATCCGAGCCGGGCTCGTTCAAGGACCGTCAGATCTTTGAGTACAATCCGCACCAACTCATCGAGGGTATCCTGATTGCTGGCTATGCCATGGGCATCAGCAAGGCCTTCATCTACATCCGCGGCGAGTACCATGCCTGGGTTGACATGATGCAGAAGGCCGTTGACGAGGCCTATGCAGCGGGCTATGTTGGTGAGAGGATGAAGCAGACGTTCAACCACGACTACACGATCGACATCGTGGTGCACAAGGGTGCCGGCGCCTACATCTGTGGCGAGGAGACCTCATTAATGAACTCTCTGGAGGGCGACCGAGCCTATCCTCGGTACAAGCCACCATTCCCGGCGAACAAGGGATTGTGGGGTATGCCTACCACCATCAACAACGTAGAAACGATTGCTACCGTACCGCCGATTCTCACCATGGGTGCCGATGCCTACGCCAAGATTGGGGCCGAGGGTCATTCGGGCACGATTCTCTTTGGTGTGAGTGGCCATGTGAACAAGCCTGGTGTGTACGAGCTGGAAACCGGTACACCACTGCTGGACATCATCAACAAGGTGTGTGGCGGTGTTCCCGGAGGCAAGAAGATCAAGGCTGTTATTCCCGGAGGCTCGTCGATGCCGCCACTGCGTGGTGATGAACTCGACGGTGTGCTCATGGACGAGGAATCCCTCAAGAAGCTCGGCACACACATCGGTACAGCCGGCATCATGGTGATGGACGAAGACACAGACATCGTGGACGTAACCCTCCGCATCGCCCACTTCTACCATCACGAGTCCTGTGGTCAGTGTACGCCATGCCGTGAGGGCTGCGGATGGATGGAGAAGGTGCTCAAGCGCTTCAAGAAGGGCGAGGCAACCGTCTCGGACATTGATCTGCTCTACAGTGTGGCAAGTAACATCGAGGGCAACACCATCTGTGCTCTGGGTGACGCTGCCGCGTGGCCGGTGAAAGGCTTCATCGAAAAGTTCCGCAGTGAGTTCGAGGCACGCTGTGTACCCGAGCGTCAGTTCATTGCTCTGAACGTTGTGCATGGCCGCCGTGCAACAACTGAAACGTTGGTGGAGCAATCAGCGTAAGCTGGAACGCACCTCGATGAACATTGGCATTATTGGCGGTTCCTTCAACCCGATCCACATCGCCCACCTGATCATTGCTGACAGGTTCGTCGATCAGATGCAGCTGGATCAATGCTTCTTTGTACCGGCCTACCAAAGCCCCTTCAAGCAGCGTGATACCACGCTAGCCTCGGCTGAAGACCGTGTGGCGATGGTGGCCCAAGCCATTGAGCAGCACCCGATTTTCCAGGTCAGCGATGTTGAAGTACGTCGCGGTGGAGTCTCCTACACCATCGATACTATCCGATGGTTTGCCGAAGCATTTCCCAGTTCCAACATCAGCATCTTGATCGGTAGCGATCAGGCGATCGAATTTGTACGTTGGCGACAGTGGCAGGACATCCTCACCGAGTCTCAACTGTGTATCGTGCGTCGACCATTTCTGCTGACGCCCGAAATGGAGGAGCGCATGACGGAAACGCTCAGCGTGCCCGGCAAGCCTGCCGTCAAACCGCCGGTCTGGATTAATGCACCGCTACTAGAGATTTCGTCGACGGAGATACGTCGTCGTGTAGCTGAGCAGAAGAGCATCAACTACCTCACGGTAAAATCCGTGCGCGACTACATCAACCATCACGGTTTGTACCGGTAGGGGCTTGCCATGTCTTCCTTCCTGCGGCGATTCATCGTGTGGGGACTACTGGCGGTGGTTGCCGTTGGCATGGTGTTCCCCATGGCATGGATGCTGCTGATGTCGCTACGGGATTACCCCGAACAGTACAGCCAATTCGTTGACGTGCTGCAGGCACCAACAACACTGGCCAACTACAGCGATGCGTGGCAGAGCGACAACTTCCTGCGCTACTTCATCAACTCACTGCTCGTAGCCGTGGCGGTCACCGCCGGCAACGTGGTGTTCTGCCTGTGGGCTGGCTATGCCTTTGCCCGTCATCGATTCTGGGGCTCGGCGCTCTTGTTCGGTGCCGTGCTGGGCGTGTTGATGGTTCCGCAGCAAGTGGTGATGATTCCGTTGTACCGGTTGATGGCTCAACTGGGGTGGTTGAATACCTATGCCGCCCTGATCGTTCCATGGCTGGTGACACCGTTCGGCATCTTCTTGGTACGTCAGTACGTGGTGAGCATGCCCCGCGACATCGAGGATGCAGCACGGATGGATGGGGCCAGTGAGTGGTACATCATGGCGCGTATCGTGTTCCCACTGGCACGGCCGGTTCTGACCGTCCTGGCGATCTATACGTTTCTGAGCAACTGGAACAGCTTTCTGTTCCCATTTCTGTTCACCAACGACGAAGCACATCGCACGTTGCCCGTGGGATTGGCCTTCTACGTGGGTAAGCAGTCGATCGACTGGGGGCACCTGATGGCAGGGGCGAGTATCTCGGCACTGCCGATTTTGGCTCTGTTTGTGGTGTTTCAGAAACGCATCATCGAGGGCCTCACTGCTGGGGCGCTGAAGGAGTAAATGCGAGATACGTACGAGAACAGTACGAGAGGAATCCAGATTGCGTTCTCAGTCTTCACGCCCGGCAAGGAGGGCATAGCGCAGCACGAGCTCTTGTTCATGTTTGCCAACGAAAGCGACCAGTTTGCTGGAAACAGCGAAGGCCCGGTATAACTACCGGGCCTTGCAGTACCTTCTGTTTCGCTGAAGGAGCGGGACCGACGAGGCTCGAACTCGCGACCTCCGCCTTGACAGGGCGGCGCTCTAACCAAACTGAGCTACGATCCCTTCAGAAACGACAGGCTGTTGTCGTCTTATTGTCGTGGACCCAAGCGGGATCGAACCGCTGACCTCTTGAATGCCATTCAAGCGCTCTCCCAGCTGAGCTATGGGCCCGCTGCCGCATTGGGCGAACACAAATATATGCGCTTTCCCGAAATCAGCAAACGGTTGGTGCGGAGAAGTCATCCCATGAACTGCAGGTCGCACCAGCGTGCGTACCGCCCCTGCAATACCAGTAGTTCGTTGTGCGTGCCGTGCTCAACGATGCGTCCGCCATCCATCACCAGAATCCGATCGCAGGTACGGACTGTACTCAAGCGATGGGCAATGATGATCGACGTTCGGCGGTGGAGGAGATGCTCGAGTGCCTCCTGAATGAGCTGTTCGGATTCGGCATCCAGTGAGCTTGTGGCTTCATCCAAGATGAGAATCGGGGGATCTTTCAACAGCGCGCGGGCAATGGCGATACGCTGGCGTTGTCCGCCACTGAGTTTCATGCCACGCTCGCCAACCAACGTGTTCATCCCCTCTGGAAACGACTCGATAAAGCTCAACGCATTTGCTCTGCGCGCCGCGTCCCGCACCTCATGGACATCGGCATCACGACGGCCATAGCGAATGTTCTCTTCAATTGTTCCACCAAAGAGGACAATGTCCTGCGGCACCACGCCCACGCTCTGTCGCACGGTGGACAGTGCGAGATCTTCAGCGCTGCGACCGTCGTAGAGGATCCTCCCTGACGTTGGTTCGTAGAGCCGCTGAATCAGAGCGGCCGTGGTACTCTTGCCAGAGCCGCTCTGTCCTACGAGGGCAACACGTTCGCCGGCGGCAATGGAGAAGGTGAGGTCGTGGAGAACGGTTACATCCGTGCGTTCAGGATACGCAAAGCTGACATGCTCAAACGACACCGTCGTGAATCGGTCCTGTGCGACAGCATCACCATGTTCCGTTTCCAGCTCGATCTGGAGAAGCTCGCGAATGCGCACCGTTGCTCCGAGGCTTTTCTGGATCTGCCCCAACACTTCTGCCACGCTGCCCAGTGCTCCACCTACGAACATCGCATACATCAGAAAGCTGAGTAGTTCACCGATCGTGACGTCACCAGCTGCAACGAGCTGGGCTCCGTAGAGAATCACAGCAGCGATTCCGCCAAAGATCACCGTGAGGATGAACGTTACAAAGGCCGCACGCAGGCGTGCTCCGCGGATGGCCAGTTGGACGGTCTGGGCCAGCGATGTGGTGTAGCGATCCACCTCATGACGCTCCTGCACGTAGGACTTCACTGCCGCCATGGACTGCAGTGTTTCTTCTACGATCGTGGCCGTGCCAGCCAGTGCATCCTGGGTAGCGGTGCTGAGCTTGCGAATCCTTCGGCCAATCACCAGAGCAATGGCCACGATGATGGGCATGCCGATGATGATGGGGATCGTCAGGGGTAGACTGGTCGAAATGATCACCACCAGGGAGCCAACAAGAAACACACTCTGACGCAGCAACTGGAGAATGGAAAACGAGAAGGTCTCCTGGATGCTGGTGATGTCGCTCGACAACCGCGATGACAGTTCACCCACCCGCCGCTGCGATAGGTAGGCCATCGGCAGGTAGACGAGGTGACGGAACAGATCACTCCGCAGAGCGGCAATCACGCGTTCCGTGGTACGGGCAAGGGTAACACTCACCACATAGCCGATGGTGGCCTGTACCACGAGGAGGACCAAGAAGATCAAGCCTACACTGGTGAGTTGCTCGGGTGCATCGGCACCAAGCATGGAGTCCACCAACCGGCCGGTAAGGGCCGGAAAGGCCAGGCTAATGGCACTGACCGGCAGGCCGATGAGTACGGCAGCCAGAGTACGCGCAGCATAGGGCCGATAGTAGCCCAGCAGAAAGCGAATGTTAGAAGGGGAGTTGGCCATACATGGGGATCACGGCACCACTGATGCCGTTTGTCGGTTCAAGAAGATCGGCAATCGTGGTACCAATGGCCTCCGGAGAGATCCATCGAGCTACGTCGTCGGGAGCGTCCATCATGCCCCAGGCACGATTAGCCTCGGTGCGGATGATACTAGGCAGGATACAGTTGGCGCGGATGTTGGTGGACCGTCCCTCCTCGGCTACCGCCTGCGTGAGTGCTACCACGGCAGCCTTCGTAGCCGCGTACAGTGCTCTGCCAGGCACGGGATGGTGCACAGCTTGTGCCCCGATGGTCACGATACTTCCACCACCGTTGGCTTCCAGGATGGGAACCGTCAGTTGCAGGGTGGTGATGGTGGAGCGCAGGTTGAGATCGATCATCATTTCGACGTCCTCGGTGCTATGATCGGCAAGCCCCTTACCGGCTACAATCCCACCGGCAAGGTGGACCACACCGCGCATGTCCGACACGTCCAACAACTGCTCAATGAGTGATGCTGACGTGAACCGGCCGACTGCCACAACGTTCCATTCCCGCTCTTGCAGAATAGGAACCACCGTTTGTCCCAACTGACCGGTGCCACCAGTAACAAGAACACTACGCATCAATACACCACTAAGGGAAGTGAGAAACGCTGTCGAGGACTGCTGACAACTACCATGTAGTGGCCAGCAACCAGGTCGGGAAGCTGCACGGCAATGCGACCATCGGCTCGTGTTGTCCAGTGGACATGTCCACGACTAGCTCCAGCACCATCAGTAACAACAGCACCGGATGACGTAGCAACGACGGTGATGGTGTTCGTCGCACGAATTCCAGTGATCTCCACCCATCGTTGGTCCGCTGCAATAGGATTCGGAACAATGTTCGCCAGAGTGCGAGCCGGAGTGGATGGGGCAGGTGTTGTAGATGCTCCCCAGGCTACCGAAGTCACCGTTCCGGGGAGCTTCACGCCACACGGAATCAAAGTACCTGTGCGCGGAATGGCGAACCACGTCGAGTCGGAGGGATAGGCCCGCCGAGTGCGGTGTCCGTCCGCAGATTGACCGTCAGCCCACAGTCGCCCCCAGATGGTATCTCCGGGAAGGCTGGCAAGGGGCTCAGTGACATCCACGTTGTACCAAAGGTCGCTCACAACATCGGCACGAAAGGTCTGTTCAAGACCGCGCACTTCGAGTGTCACACTGGGAAACGTTTCGGCGAACACGGCACACAGCACACGCCGCCCGCCGGCAACCTCTACCACGCTGGGAGGGCCGATACCGGGGCCGTGTTGCTGACCCAACCGTCGAGCAGTGGCCAGCACGTCGGGCAGGCCTCGTCCCTGACCTGTTACCTCGCCGGAATCGGCGCGTGTAGCAGACGACGCATACAGAGCGTCGCGGATCGTCCACGCAGGGAGCTCTCCGTAGAGCTGTTGCAGGAGCGCTAGTACGCCAGCAATCTGTGGTGCGGCCATCGACGTACCGCTCACCACGATGAAGGACCCATCCAGGGCCTGACTACGGACACCGCCCGCCATCGCTGAGACATCCGGCTTGGATCGTCCGTCGGCCGTTGGCCCCTGCGACGTAAACCGATAGGTGCTGCCATCGGCCATGGTACCACCCACGGCAATAACGCTATCGGCGTCGGCGGGGATGCCGATCGTCGAATCTTGGGGACCACTATTGCCAGCTGCCGTCACACAGAGCATCCCGACCTGTGCCGCTCGGTTGATGGCACGTGCGGCGAAGGTGGTCTTGCCATCCAGCACGGCATAGTCGAGGGGTTGTTCGGTAGAGTCGAAACCGAAATAGCCGAGCGACGACGATACCACGTTGGCTCCGTTACGCTCGGCCCACTCAACAGCAGCGGTGTAGAGATCTTCTTCGATTCGCTGCTCAAAGCGCATGTCTTCCGACTTCGCCAAGAGATACGTAGCAAACGGAGCGATACCTACCAGCTCGCCGGGTTGCCAGCCGGCAGCAATGGAGAGCACGATACTGCCATGGCCATCCTGACTGCCAGGATCACCGTCTTGATTATACACCACCGAGTCGTCCTGGACAGCGTCGAAGGATGCCCGTACGGTGAGGTGTTGCAAACTGGACATCTCCGCTGTGCGGAATCCGTTATCGATCAGGCAGACGGTTGATCCCGTGCCGCTCACGCCGGCCTCCAGCAGGGGCAGGGTGTTCAGCAGCCGGTGGGGGGCGATCGACGGCCCTGGATCAACAGCCCCGCACGCCAACGACTGCGTGCGATAGTCCTGACTCGACGTTGGTACTACACTGGCAACGAACGGTAGTTGTCGGATCAGCCCTGCCTGAAGCACGTCCAGGTCTGCAAGCACACTGTTGCGCCAGCGCATCGGCACTCGTGGGCGAATCCCGAGGTTCCGCAGCTGGTTCAGATAGTCGCTGGAAAGGGGCTGGTCGGCTGTGTCAAGCAGGGGCTGCTTCCCCGTGCGCTGTCGCCGGGCGATGGCGTCGGGATGGAACTCACTGAGCGTTTGTTCATAGAGAGCCGACCCGGGCTCAAACGCGATCTGCCCCTTGTCGACAAACGTGATGCGGTAGCTCGTTGGCTGGGCATGAAGCGTTGGTATTGCCACGCTCATGATGGTTAGAACGGCCAGTCGCCGTAACCAGATTCCGTAGTTTGCACTGCGTGCAAGACTTTTCGACTTCATCAACGAAGATCGCCAATTCATCGCTAACAGATCCGTGACAACATGACGAAACACCACCCATCACCAATGAGCTCCTCCCTCGACGCCGCCTGGATCGACCGCCCTCACGCCGGCTGGGTGCGCATGGAAGGGGCCGACCGGCTGGACCTGCTCCAACGCCTGACGACGAACGACCTTACGCCACTGCGAGAGGGTAAGGGTCTGCAAACCGTGTTGCTCACCGAAAAGGCTCGCATCATCGACGTCCTCACGGTGCTGGAGTTCGGCACGCATACCATGCTGATCACCTCCATGCAGCCGCCAACGCCAGTGATATCGTGGCTGAAGAAGTACATCATCATGGACGATGTCCGACTGCGTGATGCGTCGTCGGCGGTGCACATGCTTGAAGTGATGGGGCCCCGCAGTAGCGAAGCTGTTCATCAACTCACAGGTGTCGGCGTGGCAGAACTCGCAGGCTGCGCCAAGACAGATTGGATCCAGCACGGAGAGATCACCGTGGTGCGGATGCCGTCCTCACTGGAAGTCTCGTATTGGCTGATCGCTGCACCCGAGCACCTAGCTCCGTTGCGCGAAGCACTCATCAATGCCGCCGATCACCTTCCGCAGCTGACCAATGAACAGGACACCACGCTCAGAGTGCGCTCCGGCATGGGAGCCATCGGTCACGAGTGGACCGAGGCCTACAACCCGCTGGAAGCAGGGTTGCTGCATCTGACCAACTTCGCCAAGGGCTGCTACATCGGCCAAGAGGTGGTTGCCCGTCTGGACAGCTACAACAAGGTGAAACAACGCGTGATGGGATTCTCTGCCGATACGCCCATTGCCGAAGGAGACGCTATTCTCGCTGCTGATGCCATTGTGGGTGTGCTCACGACAGTGGTTGCCGTTGGAGGTACGTGGAAGGCCTTAGGCTACATCCGAGGCGAACACGCTACGGCTGGCGCCACGATCCACATCCAGCACGACGATCGTTCCCTCGTTCCAGCCACGATTCATCAGTTACCCTTTGAGGCATAGCTCATGTCACGCAAGCCTACGGTGTTCATTACTGGTGGTGGTCGCGGTCTGGGTAGGGGGCTTGCCGAGTTCTTTCTTGACCGCGGTTGGCAGGTTGGCATCACCGTACACACCTCTGCAGTACCGAACGACGGAACCATCGTAGCCGAACAGGCCGATGTGTCCAACCCTGAACAGCTCACGTCGGCTATGGACCGCCTACAGCAACGCCTGGGCACGCCCGACGTCGTCATCAGTAATGCTGGGGTGTTTCCGCCCCGTCGGTCGATAGCAGAGCTGGATGCAACAGATCTGCAGCACACGTTGCAGGTGAACACCCTGCCGTTGCTCACCATCGGACGATGGATGCATGATCTGCCGTCGGACGGGGTTCGACGACTCATTAGCATCAGCTCCCTCGGTGCCTTCGAAGTGTGGCAGCAGCGGATCGACTACCACACCAGCAAGGCGGCTCTCGTAGCGTTGGTCGAGTCCCTGGCACGCGAGCTGGCCCCGTCGATCACGGTCAATAGCATTGCTCCCGGTGCGTTTGACAGTGCCTCCGCAGGGCTGCCACCCGTCGAGAAGATTCCTGCCGGTCGCTACGGTACGGTGGACGACCTGACCGATGTGGTCTGGATGTTCGCCACCGGTTCACCGTACATCACGGGGCAAACCGTGATTGTTGATGGCGGCTACCATCTGCGCTCTTGATCATCCTTGGATGATCCTCCGTAGATACTTCTCCGTAGATTCTATCTCGTTTTTCACACCACTGCCGTACTGTCATGATGCATCGTCTGATTGTTGTGTTGCTTTCTACCGTCCTGTCGATCTCTGTGGTCTATGCTGGTACCGTGACCATGCTGCCGATGAAGGCCACTGTGGGGAAGCCCCTTACCATCGAGTACCGACCTGCAGAGCGAGATATGGCATGGACCAAGCAGGGTTCGGTGACGGCCACCGTCCTGTGGATTCCCAATGCCGAGACGCCGGCGACGGCCGTGGATGTGCTGCTGAAGCTCGATGACGGCCGCTACACGGCGGTGACGTCCGTGCCCGAGAGTGCTGTTGCGGGAATTGTCCAGGTGGGCAACGGGATCAACTACGACACGAACAACGAGATGTTCTGGGAGGTCCTCGTGCATGATGCCTCGGGTAAACCTGTCGAGGGTGCACATTTCCGTATGGCCATGGCCAACCTCGGGACGCTGCCATCGGCCTATCAGAAGGCCTTGGATCAGGAAGAAGCGCTGAGTCATCTGGTGGAAGAAGCAAAGCTCTACCCACGTAATACATCAGCCCGGATCAACGAGATCTTTCTGATGGCCAACAGCGAGTTGATCACCCCCGAAGAGGCTCAGGCACGTCTGCGTGAGCTGGTGGGAACCACGACCGGTGGACCGCGCCAGCCGGCCGACCCAACGGAAGCTCTGGCCATTGCCAACGCCCAGCGTCAGATGGGCATGGAGGCCGAAGCCGCAGCCACGCTGGCCCTTGCAGCCGAGCGCTTTCCGGGCAGCCGCCTGCGCGAGCAGAAGGGCCTTGACGGTCTCAACCAGGCCAAGAGTGCCGAGGACTTCGTCCGCCGTGTGATCAATCACTTGCAGCAGTATCCCGAAAGTGGCGTTCGCAACGAGCTGATCGGAGCAGCCATCAATGCCGGTTCCCAACATGGCGACATGGCACTTCTGGCAGACTTTCTTCAGCGCACGCCCAACGTGCCAGCCATTTCGTACTACAATGCCGTGAACTACATCGGCGCCGTGGACTCACTCCGCCCGACGGCCTTTGCCATGATCAACGCTGGCCTCCAGGCCGCCGACAGTGATGTGCAGCGCCCCAGCTACACCAGCCCCTTACAGTGGAAGGAACAACAGCGCATCGCCAAGAGTCTGCTGTACTTCGTCAAGGGTGCTATGTTGCAAGCCACAGACCCAACCGCAGCTGCCGAGGCCTTGCAGCAGTCCGTAGAACTCGGTGGTGCGCAAACTGACAAGGCGTCCTACGAGCTCTACGTGGGTGTGCTGTCGCAGCTCGGCAGAACCGAGGACGTGCTCCGCCTTGCCGAACAGGCGATCCGCAATGGTGCATCGGCTCCCTCCATCGTGGAGGCCTATCGCACGGCAGCTACCGCAGACGGTGCCAGCACCACTGTCATCGACGCCCGCCTCGCCGACATGACCAAGGCCGGCCGCACCAAGATGGTACAGCGCCTATCCAAGGATATGCTCAACCAGCCGATGATCGACGGTACCTTTACCAGCATGGACGGCAAGCCGATCAAGATCTCCGATTGGAAGGACAAGGTGGTCATCCTGGACTTCTGGGCCACATGGTGTGGTCCGTGCCGCAAGTCCTTCCCCGCGCTGCAGCGCCTCTACGAGAAGTACAAGGATCATCCCAACGTCCAGTTCGCCATCGTCAACGTCTGGGAGCGCTCCGATGATCGCACCAAGACGGTCCGCGACTTCCTCGCCCAGAACACCAACCTGACCTTCCCGATGTTCTTCGATCTGGAGGATGCCACCGTGAGCAAGTACGGCGTCACGGGCATCCCCACGAAGTTCTTCCTCGGTCGCGACGGCCGCATCCAGTTCAAGGAAGTGGGCTACCTCCCGGATGAGCAGTTCATCGAGGAAGCCACGAACAAGATTGAGGTCTTGCTGGAGAGATAGGGGAAGAGGTAGGGGGCTAGCGGCTCACGCGTATGACCGACACACTACACTCGACCGTCGTGGACGAGTACTGAAACGTGTGCAGGCACTCCATCTCTAATGAAGGCTTACCGACAGCAATGCTGATCACGTAGGCCGTATCCGAGGCAGGGTAGCCATCGCTGCGACGCACCGTGGCATCCTGCACCAGCTGGATGCTCGCATGCAGGTCCGCATGATGGTCGGTCAGTTCGATCAACGTAATCTGCCCTTGATGCAGCATGGCAATGCCGACGTGTGCTCGACGAGCATCATCGTACACACGATGGTCCGTCTGCACCCAGCCACTGGCACTGGACCTGAGTGATCGTGCCATGGTCTGTTGCACCTCGGCCATCGACACGCCTGGTTCTGACAGGCAGGAGGCCAGGACAATGCGAGCCAGTGCAGCCTCGGCAGCTCGCAGTACAAGGTGTTCTTCAGTACGTACCACGGCAAGATTTACCACACTTTTCGGTAAAGGCCAAATGGCCTAAACATTGGCATTGACGGGGTATAGCTTGCTTCATGCCTCGTCCACTTCGCGAACTGCAACTCCCGTACGGTGTGCCGAAGGACCCTGTTGAGGCCTTCGCCATTGTGGTTCGGCAGCGTCGCCTAGAGTTAGGCATGACGCAGAGCGACTTTGAGGACGACGACGGCTTCGACCGTTCCTACATGTCCAAGCTCGAACTTGCCAAGCGCACGCCCGACCTCCGGGCCCTGTTCCACATCGCCGAAAAGCTCCAGCTTACGCCGACTGAGTTGGTGCGGCGGGTGGAGACAGCGTTAGAGTCACGGGGATAGACTCTCTTTGGGCTGCGTGCCAATAGCCCCTTACCCTTCAAACACACAGCCGGAGCTGCCGGTCCAGGGGTCTACGTTGTAGCGGGCGCCCATCATGGCATGGCGGCCGGTGCGGGCCATGGCCATCACGGGGATGGGGGAAGGCGTGTTGGGGAACCAGAGGAGCATCACGCGGATCTCCACCTTGTTCATGCCGTAAGGCGTGATCACACAGGGGGCATACTCCACTTTTTCTTGGAGGATCCACTGCGAGCGCTCGTGCTCGGGGATGGCCTCGACGTCGGCGAGGGTGGGCGACACGTTGACGCCCTTGCCGGCGAAGGAGTAGAGCGGCTTTAGGACATATCCACGCAGATCGGTAGGCAGTGATGCTAGATCAGCAACCACCGTCGTGGTGGGCACGGATGGGTGATGCAGGAAGGGCATCGATGCCTTGCTGATGCGGAAGTACCAATTGGGATGGCCAGCCCATTGGACGTCCAGATCGTCGCTCCAAGCGAAGTGGGGTTGGACGCCTAGGTCGTCCAGCTCATCGATGATGGCACGGTTCAAGACGCGCTCGATCTTCTGGATGCGGCCGTCGATCGTCACGTGCAGCTCACGGCCATGCTTGCGGACATCACGTAGGTTGATCGTGCGCACGCCAACGTACTTCTCCATGGCAACGAAGTCCGTACGGGTTTTCTGGTGATCTGGATCGATCTCCATGATAAACGTCGCAGCAGGGTCGGCATCGGCATAGACTG
>JAURGP010000025.1 GCA_030833725.1 Candidatus Kapaibacterium sp.
CTGGGAGCATCCGTGCGCACCTTGGTCGAACAAGCCCGTTCTTCCGATGTAGCCGTGGTGGTGACGTCCGGACCAACGGCAATCACCACCACGGCTACATCGGAAGAACGGGCTTGTTCGACCAAGGTGCGCACGGATGCTCCCAGCGAGGCCATATCGTTGCTCGCCGTTACGAGCACCACGTAGGACCTTCCCCGTGATCCCACCACACTGATGGCATGACGGAGGGCTCGGTACACAGCTGGAATGCCCGCAGGGGGTTGTTGCGGCAGTCCGGCGCAGCGAGGGCCGGCTCGGTAGGGGGCATCAATGGGTGACACCTCGAAGAGCTCATGATCGAAGATGGCAATGCCGATGCTATCCATCCCGGCAAAACCGGCAGCACGGTCGGAGAGTGCTTCCAGCACGGCCGGCGCAAGATTCGACGACATCAACGAGTGGTCTACCAGAACGTAGGCGGCGGTTGGAGGGGTATCAAACTGCCAGTTATTCTCGGTGACGATCGGCGCATGCAGCGCGGCCATGGTTTCGCCCCGACATCCCGACCGAATCACCCATGAGCCCCCTGCCTGCTTCGGCGAGCGAGCATTACCGCGTTCATCGGTCAACACTACCTGGAAGGAGAGTCCGGCTGGCGTGCGTCGGTATCCGGCTACATGCACCCGCGACACCGCAGCAAGCGTGTCGTTCGATACCCCCCGAAGGTAGTACGAGGAAGAGAGGTTTGCTGGCAGGGGGCTTGGCCCCGTTGATACGTCTTGCGCACGAAGCGGCAGGGAACTGCACACGGCAAGTACGATGCCGGGAAGAGAGACCACAAGCGTACGTCGAAGTGTGCCGATCGTCATGATCATGGCTGTTCCATCGATTCCGAGCGAAAGATGATGGTACCCCGCTCGTCGCAGTCCACAACGATGCGTTCGCCGACGGTAACTTCCGCAGCGAGCACCTTAATTGCAAGAGGATCAGCAACGGATCGCTGGATGACGCGCTTCAGTGGACGTGCACCATACTGGACGTCGTAGCCGCGCTTGGCCAGCCAGTCGACGCACTCTGGTGTTACCCGGAAGCCATATCCGAGCTGTGCCAATCTGCGGCCAACAGCATCAAGTTGGAGCTCGGCGATGCGGTGTACTTCGCTTGGAACGAGCGGTTTGAAGAGGATCACTTCATCGATTCGGTTAAGAAACTCAGGCCGCAGACGCTTGCGCAGGAGATCTATCATCTGCAAGCGTACGCTGCTCATCAGGTCGTCGCGGTTGTCTTCGGTGATGTCCTGGAGCCGCTCGTGCAGCAGTTCCGACCCCAAGTTGGACGTCATGATCACAATGGTGTTGGTAAAGTCGACCACCCGACCTTGTCCATCGGTAAGTCGTCCGTCATCGAGGACCTGCAGCAGGATGTTGAAGGTATCCGGATGCGCCTTTTCGATCTCGTCGAGGAGTACTACGGAGTACGGCCTACGACGTACGGCCTCGGTAAGCTGACCGCCTTCTTCGTATCCGACATAGCCGGGAGGAGCCCCGACCAGCCGTGAAACAGCATGCTTTTCCATGTACTCCGACATGTCGATGCGCACCAGCGCCTGCTCGTCGTCGAATAGAAACTCGGCAAGTGCTCGGGCCATTTCCGTCTTGCCAACACCCGTCGAGCCGAGGAAGATGAACGACCCGATCGGACGGGCCGCATCCTGCAAACCGGCTCGCGACCTCCGAATGGCATTCGAGACGGCCACAACGGCCTCATGCTGGCCAATCACACGCTCATGCAGGCGGTCCTCCATGGTCAGGAGCTTCGATCGCTCGGTTTCCATCATGCGCTGAACCGGGATGCCAGTCCACTTGGCGACGATCTCAGCGATATCCTCGGCGTCGACTTCTTCCTTGAGCAGGGTTTCCCCCTGCTGGAGGGTGGTAAGCTGCTCGTTGGCCTGGGCCAGCTGTCGCTCCAGCTCGTGGAGCTTCCCGTATCGCAGCTCGGCTACGCGACCGTAGTCGCCGGTGCGCTCGGCTTCTGCTGCCTCGTGTTTTACGGTTTCGATGTCCGATTTGAGAGCTCGAAGCGTTTGAATGTGCAGCTTCTCGGTTTCCCATTGTGCACGAACGTCTTCGCGCTGGGCGCGCAGACTGTTCAATTCGTGCTCAATCTCGTCGAGCCGCTTGCGGGTGGCCTGTTTGGTATCGTCGGACATGATGTCGTCTCCGGTGTCGTTGAGGTAGGGTGATGTTGACGAACCACCACATCGAGTAGCGTATGGGAAGTGCCATGGAGAAGAAAAAAACGGTGTAACTTGTGGATGGGTTTCACGCATGGATACAGGTACGCTCGTATGGATCCGGTTCTCCGTCTTGTGATCATCATTGTGCAGAGCTACATCATCGGCTCGATTCCTTCGGCCCTGATTGTAAGCAAGTCCTTCTTTGGATTCGACATCCGAACCAAGGGCAGTGGTAACATGGGTAGCACCAACGTGTTTCGGGTGCTGGGGTGGAAATGGGGCTTGGTGGTACAGATCACGGATATCCTCAAGGGATTTACCGCCGTTGGCCTTGTAGCCTACTTCTTTGACTCCACCATGCCGTTTGTGAACGCCACCCCGTTTGAAGATGCGACGGTCGTCAAGATGATTGCCGGTCTGTGTGCCGTTGTCGGGCATATCTGGTCTGTGTTTGCCGGATTCAAGGGAGGCAAGGGGATCAATACCTCTGTGGGTCTCCTGATTGCCATGGCCCCCGTAGAAGTAGCTGTAGCGGCTGGCGTGTTTTTGTTGCTGGTGTTCGCCTCTGGCTACGTTTCGCTAGGATCTATCGTAGCTGCGATGGTCGTACCCGGCACGATGGCCTTTCGCTACAACATCCTTGGGGTCGAGATCGAGGGATATGACGTGCTGGTACACTCCTTCATCGTACTGGCCCTACTGGTGATCTATGCTCATCGCTCGAATGTGAGGCGACTTCTGGCCGGTACGGAGAATCGCTTTACCAAGCTCATGTTGTTCAATCGATCATCCCGCTGATTCCGGATGCGCATTGGAATTGTTGGTGCCGGAGCTTGGGGTACGGCCCTGGCCCACGTTGCAGCACTCAACGGCCATCAGGTGCTGATGTGGTCGTACGACCCTGCCGTGGTTGATCAGATCAACACCGAACACATCAACACATCGTACCTGCCGCAGGGTACCTTACATCACAGTATTCGTGCTACGGCTACCATCGATGATCTTGCAGGTTCCTCCATCCTCATCAATGCGACGCCCACACAGTTCATTCGCTCGACGTTCACCCAACATCCCAACGTGGATGAGCTGTTTGCTGGAGCGATCGTGGTGAACGTGGCCAAGGGGATTGAGGTTGGCACGCACCTGCGGGTCTCGGAGATCTTCGATCACGTCCTGCCATCCAAGGGAGCCTTCGTGGTGCTCAGCGGACCATCGCATGCCGAGGAAGTCATTCGCGACATGCCTACGACGGTTGTTGTGGCCAGTCAGCATGAATCTGCTGCTAAGGCGGTCCAGGAGGCGTTGTCGACAGATACGTTCCGGGTGTACACCTCAGCCGACGTGATCGGCGTGGAGATCTGCGGGTCGCTAAAAAACGTGATTGCCATCGCCGCGGGTATCATCGATGGCGCCAAGTTGGGAGATAACACCAAGGCGGCGGTCATGACACGTGGTTTGGCAGAGATTGCACGGCTGGGTCAGGCCGTTGGTGCCGATAAGGATACGTTCTTCGGACTGGCCGGCATGGGCGATCTGATTGTGACGTGCGATTCACGCCACTCTCGCAACCGCTTCGTAGGGGAAGAAGTTGGTAAGGGGCGGCCCCTTGATGAGGTACTGGCTGGTATGACGGCCGTGGCTGAAGGCGTTCCTACCACCACCGCAGCACTGGAGTTGGCTGCCGAAGCCGGTGTGGAGTTACCCATCACGCAGAAGGTTGCTCAGATCCTCTTTGAGGGCGAGGACCCTCTACAGGCCATCCACGAATTGATGGTTCGGCCTCACAAGTCGGAGTCGTGATCCGGCTGTGCTGTGAGTGGTCCACTCAATTCCTGGATGCGTAACTCAGCGCGCTCGAGGTAGGTGCGTGCCGTGGCTGCAAGGTCCATACCTTCGGCAAACAGTTGTAGCTGCTCCTCGAGAGGAACATCACCGCGATCCAGAATGGTCGCAATCTCTTGGAGGCGCTTCAGGTGGTCTTCAATCGAGAGGGGAGCTGTTTTCTTGGCCATGTTGGATATGGTGGGGGTTGGAGGACAAATCTGTTGCTGATACCTGGTGTACCACGACGTCAGCTGTTTGGTTGTATCGACGCAGGGTGATCTCGTCGTGAGGCGCCAGTGGTGCGGAGGCCGGTATGGGGCTGCCGTTTCGCTCTACAATGGCATAGCCAAGTCGTAGCGGACGATAGGGATGCATACTCTGCAGGTGCTCCTGCCGATGGTCTACCAGGTGGGTCAACTGCTGCACGCGGTGACGAAGATGCACCTGCATCCTGCCGGTGACGTCGTCGATGCGCTGGCCCCGTAGGTGCAATCTCTCCGTCAGGCGATCGGCTGCCGTTCCGTCGATGAAGCCCTCGGCAAGACGACGCAGTTCCTGCACACGATCAAGCAGGGCATCGCACATCCGTTTAGCTGATCGATCGATGTCCGCCTGGATCATCGTCAGGGTTATCGGTGTGACTAACTCGGCAGCAGCGGTGGGTGTTGCAGCGCGAACATCGGCAACAAAGTCTGCGATGGTGACGTCGGTTTCATGTCCAACAGCGGAGATGATGGGTGTGGTGGCCCGATGGATTGCAGCAGCAACGAGCTCCGTATTGAAACTCCAGAGATCCTCCAGTGAACCACCGCCTCGTCCAACGATCATCACATCTACACCAGCTGCGTCCATTTCTGCAATCGCACGGGCAACGTCGGCAGCCGCTGAGTCACCTTGTACGAGCGCCGGACGAAACAGCACCTCCACCAGCGGATTTCGACGGCCAATCGTCGTGAGCATATCGTGGAGCGCAGCACCCGTTGGCGATGTGATGATGCCCACCCGCCGTGGCATGGTTGGTATGGACGTTTTGCCGGCTGCGTCGAACCATCCACGCTCGGCCAGAGCCTGCTTCAACCGCTCGAAGGTCGCGTACAGGTCGCCAACACCCTCCGGGCGTAGTGCGTGCACATCCAACTGGTAGTTACCCCGCGGCGGATACACGGTGAGTCGGCCCCCTACCACCACGCGATCACCCTCCCGGGGATCGTTCTGCAACGAGCGCGACTTCCACATGACGCAGGAAATCGCTGCATCGTCGTCCTTCAACGTGAAGTATCGATGACCGGAGCTCGCGACCTTGTAGTTCGACACCTCGCCAACCACGATCACACTACCGAGACCCTCCTCCAGCAGACCCTTGATGGCCTGCGTAAGTTCACCAACGGTGACAGCCTCTGAGCGAATGTCGCGTATTTTCATGACAGCAATTTACAACATCAACCAGACGCCAGCCGGGAGTGGGATGATCGGACTTGGATTTGACGTACACCGCCTTGCCGAAGGCGAATCCCTCGTCCTAGGGGGAATCACCATCGCCTCGACCATCGGCACGGTGGCCCATAGTGATGGTGACGTGATTCTGCATGCGCTTGTTGATGCCTTGCTGGGTGCTCTCGGCCTGGGCGATATCGGTGAGCATTTCCCCGACACCGATCCGCGATGGAAGGGGGCTGAAAGCAGCGTCTTTGTGACGCATGCCATGCATCTGCTCCGTGCTGAAGGGTATGCTCCGATCAACGTGGACTGTACGCTGGTGCTGCAATCGCCAAAGATTCTTGACTACAAACCGGCGATGCGAGAGCGGATTGCTGAGTTGTGTGCCTTGCCGATCCAACGCGTCAGCGTGAAGGCTACCACGAGCGAGCATCTCGGCTATGCTGGTCGTAAGGAAGGTGTCCACGCATGGGTGGTGGCTCAGGTGGAGCCGATTGTTGGTTCCGCGGTTCGGAAAGAACAGGATTCTGCGTGATGTGGCAACGCATCGTTGGCAGGGTAGTCCTCGTCGCGGCCCTGCTGTGTGCTCACTCCGACCTCCGTGCCGATGTCGTAGATCCACGGACATATCATGTTGTGCAGCGGTGGCCGGGTGCCGTGCAACAAACGGATCTCGGTTTACTCATGGTGCAAGCCACACCTGCGTGGCAGACGAGCGAGCCAGCATTAGTGTTGATGACACAGGCAGGTGCACCTCGATATCAGGCACTGCCGGGAGCTGACGTCCGTGCTGCCGTCGTGCATCGTGGCGCTGTGTATGCGGTGGTTGCGCGGTCTGGATCAGAAACTGACGTCCTCGATGTGGTCGTGTTCGGACCAACGCTCACAGTTCGGCAGCGCTTCGAGTTACCGGTAACGCTCGCGTCGTCTGCTGACGTTGTCGAGATGATAGGTTCGGAGGTATCCACATCCCTCTACATTCGTGTGGGTTCTACGCTGGTCTTGTATCGAAGTGACCGCCTACCGGCAATAACGGTCCTTGAACATCAACTGCAGAGCATGTGTCGCGTCGCACTTCCCATGGGAGAGGTGGCCTACGTCCATGACGTGGGAGGGACGGCGTTTCTGTCGGTGATCGACTCGATGGGAGTATCGCGATCGGCCGTGCAGATACCGCTGGCCGAGCGGTCGCGCCTCGAACCACTGCCACGCGGCGTGGCCGTGTTCTCCGGAGTGGACGCCGAACGTAGAACGCAGGTAACGCTGGTGGATGTTGCTGCGCAGGACGTACGATTGATCACGGTGCCGGCACCGCGGCCCTGGGTAGATGTTGTGGAGGTGGAAGGGCAGGTCGTGATTGCAGCAGTCGTGCAGCGCGGCGGGAGAACAGAGGTCGTTGTCTGGGAGCCAACCGGTAGTGGTGAGGCGCCGTCCGACGGTGTGGCACTGGATCGGGACCTCGGAATGCCGGTTCGGGTGAGCGTGGTTGGGTCGATGGTCATCGTCCTATCGCAAGCAGGGATCGTGACGCTCTCCACGGACGGTCAGGTCTACTCGCGTGACGATCTCTTTGTTGGTGATCTTCCCGCAACAACATTGATCCGGGAATTCGGTGATGCGATCCTCGTGCAATCGCCGTCGCAATCGCTCACGGTGGGCTGGTCGGCTCAGCCGTGGTGGTGGATACTGCGGTCGCTCCAGGGCGCGTGGACAGCCGTAGTACCGCTGGTGCTCGGAAGCGTGATCCTGATCCTGTACGTACGTTTACGGTCGCAGCGCCGGCTGTTCACAAGCTTGGTGGATGTGCCAGCAGCGGGTTTAGTCTTCGTCGTGGATCGTGCCGGTCGTCTGGTTCGCACCAACGAACGGGGAGCCTCGTTAGTCCGTTTGTCGAAGCGCGTGCCGATGGGACGATCCTTCCACAGTTATGTTCGGCATCCTGGCATGGAGGGCATTCGCAGCTTCCTCATGGAGGCCTATGTACGTCAGCGTCCGATCTCCGAGCGTGTTCGCGTGAGCGACGATGACGAACAGCGTGATTACATGTTCACATCCATGCCCATGGTAGGCTCTGTAGGACGGTTCCGAGGGCTGATCGTCACGGCCGTGGATATCACCGAGGCTCTTGAGCAGCGTCGACTGGTGAACTGGGCACAGCTCGCCCACGACATGCAAACCAACCTCTCAACGATTCGCCTGAATGCCGAGCAACTCGCGCGTGAAACTGGTGCTGATGGCAACGAGCGACTGCGACGTATTCTCTTTCAGACGCACGTTCTCACACAGCGCGTTCGCGATCTGGTGAGTGTTGGCCGCACGGAGGATCTCCAGAGAGAGTCCGTTCATAGTTCTGATCTCTGCCATCAGATACGTGAGGAGTTTGATGCGGAGATGTTCCCACATGTCACGTTTGTCCTGAAACTTCGTGGCGCGGTGATGAACGTCGATCGGCTGAAGCTGTCGAGGGCCATACGTAACGCCGTAGAGAATGCGATCAAGGCTCTGCGCGGAGCTCCCGGTACGGTAGAGATCGCCACGTGGGCCGACCGCGAAGCCGTCTACGTCGGCGTGACAGACACCGGTGTTGGTATGGATACGCTTACGATGGAGCACATGATGAAGCCGTACTTCACCACCTCACGCGATGGCACAGGAACTGGCATCGGCACCATGATCATGCAGCACGTCACTCAGCTTCACGGGGGGACGCTCCACGTCACATCCGAACTAGGTCAGGGAACGCACGTGGTCTTTCGCATTCCACATAAGATGCAGGGGGCTCGACCGCATGAGTGACAGCATGAGTGACCGTGCGAACCCCGTCTCGATCAGCGGGAAACGCCTCATGGCGTTGGACGTTGGAACCGTGCGCATCGGCGTGGCAGTCTGTGACGAGTTACACATTACCGTGTCGACGCGGCCCGTGATTGTCAACGATGCCAACGTGATGGTAGCCCTCCAGCAACGTCTTGCAGCCGATCGCATTGATGTGCTGCTCGTGGGAGTGCCCCGTAAGGTAGACGATACCACGTCGCCGATCATCGAAACCATTGAACGATTCATCACCGATGTGCGTCAGCACGTCTCGATTCCGGTGGTAGAGGTCGATGAGGCCTTCTCGACACAACAGGCCCTAGCCGTCATGCGATCGACGTCGATGTCAAAGAAACGCCGGCACACAAAAGGAACGAAGGATCAAGTTGCGGCAGCTGTTATTCTGCGGGAGTTTCTCGATGAACGTCACTAGAGCGATCACCTCGGCGGTACTCTGGATATGTGCTTGGTGGCTCCTTGCTGCTGTGGAAGCCTACGGGCAAACAGCCATGCAGGCCGATGCCTACGTCGTGCCGCATTCCGCGACTGATAGCTCCACCATTGTTGTCTTTGTCCGCATCCCCCATACGCTACACACGTTCGTACGCGTAACGGATCCGAACGAGGTGGGTGGAAATTTCAAATCGGACGTCGTTGTCAGTGCCGAGTTACGTGACAGTATTGGCGTGATACGCCAACGAGAGCGCTGGGATCACGTGGTGTATGCAACCTCCTATGAGGAGACCACCAGCCCCGACCGATACACCATCGGTTGGCTCATGTTTCGTGTACATCGGGGGACGTACACAGTAACGCTTGAAACGCTCTCCCGCCGTTCCAAAGAGATCGTGCTGGATTCCTTGGTTGCCGTGCATGCTGCCGATCAGGCTCGTGGTATGATCAGCCGACCGCTGTTTGTCCAGGCCATCGCACGCGATGGTCGAGAGGTCCTACGTCCGTATGTCATGAACGGAGATATCGGGTTTTCCGCGCAGGATGCTCGAGCGCTGATCTTGCTGGCCAGCAGTACAGACGAAGAGTTCGACTACATCATTCGGCAGTTGCCGTATGGCCCTCAGGAGATCCAGTGGTGGGACAACGAGTCCATCGAGGGCCGCGCGATGGCCAGCACAACGCGCGTTCCTAGGCTGTCGGACGATGCATCATCTGACGAGGCACTGCTGGAGATCCGGCGTCGAGATACGAGCGCCATCCAACCCTCAACAGCACTGCTAGAGATTCCCATCCCTGTGTCTGTGCTCGTACCCGGCAACTACGAGTTGGCCCTGGTACGTCGATCATCGTGGACGGCAGACACGTTGCGTGTTGGGTTTCGGATCATCTGGGAGCGGATGCCGCAGTCACTGCGGAGTATTGATCGGGCACTTCGATTGATGCACCACATTCTCAGTGACGAACAGCTTGACTCGCTGGAGGGAACGTCCGACGTTCAACGGCGGCGCCTGCTCATGGATTGGTGGCGCAGAAACGACCCAACTCCCACCAGCACGTACAACGAGCGCATGGCTGTGTACTTTACCCGTGCCGACGAGGCCGATCGCCGCTACAGCACCATTCAGGAGTCGGTCGGATCGCTGAGTGAGCGGGGGAGAGTGTTCATGCTCTATGGTCCCCCAACAACGATCAGCACACTGTTGCCCGTGAATGACGAGCCTCGAGAAACGTGGATCTATACCAACGACGTGAACAAGGAAATCACGTTTGGCATCGACCGACAAGGCATCTACCGGATTCGTGATGTGTTCGACAGGTCGCTCCTCCCGGCCGGTGATTAACCGCCTACCTCGGCTCCCAGCCCTCTCCCTCGCAGGGAGGCTCCTCGGTGGTGACGTGGACATCCATGATTTGGCACAGTTGGTTCGTAGCGTTGAAGTGCCGACACGCGCCGCACAAGCTTCCGCTGTGGAGTTCTTCAACCGTATCGTTGAAGCGTTGGTACTGCAGCCACGCAGGGTAGACGCCGATAGCCCAGAACGCAAACAGTACAGCGGTCCACCACCATCCCGAACTTGAGAACGTCGAATTTAACAAGACGGCCACCGTGCCGATCGCTGCTACGCGCATGAGTGCTGCAGCCACGATGGAGCCCGTGGTTGCGCGGGGTTGTGGTGAGCCAGTCATATAGTCCTCCGATGTTGGTACGACCTACCCTTCCACTGCGCACCCTTTTTGGAAAAGGCCCAACGAATGGAGTTCACGCCGATCAGGATCGACCATGCGGCCGTAGCGGGCTGCAGGAAGGCATGCCACCAGGGCATCTGAAACCGGCGTGCAATCATCCACCGCATGGCACCGGCAATCGCCAGCTGCGGCACCACATAGGCTAGGGAGGCTCCGGCAAGGAGAAAACCCAGCGGAGCAACGTAGGCCGTAACAAGGTGAACCATGAAGAGGGTCGTGAACGGAAGATTGTACCCGGTGCCGGGGAAGAAGTTCTTGGAGAATCCGTCGGTGACCTCGCGAGCGGAGGTGTACATCCTGCACCAGACGTAGTGGGTACCATCCACCAATGCGATGCGCTTGCCAGCCCCCTTCATGACCTTGGCCAGAAACACATCCTCCACAAGTGCGTTGTGGACAGCTGTGTGACCGCCCACATCCTCGTAGGCCTGACGACGGAACCACATGAATTGGCCATTGGCGGCAGAGAAGGAGGTACGTCGGTTCTGCACGATCAGATTGTTGGGGAGGTAGCTGAAATAGAGCATGTGTACCATCGGTATCACAGCGTGCTCACCAAAGGTCCCCAGCTCCTCGTAGGGAATGAGCGAGAAGAAGTCCAGGTTGTCCTGTTCGGCCATCGTGACAGCTGCCCGGAGTGTGTCAGGCTGGTGCACAGTGTCGGCATCAGTGAACAAAAGGTACTCTCCCGTTGCCTGCTGCGATAACTGGTGACAGGCCCAGGATTTTCCCACCCAGCCATCTGGCAGGGGGCTTCCTGTGACGACGGTGAGGTGCTGGTAGCGTGTCTGCAGGTCTGCAAGCAGCGTTCCGGTAGCATCGGTACTGCCATCGTTGAGCACCACGATGTGATAGTTCGGATAGTTCTGTTGGCAGAGACTCTCAACACAGGCGCTGATGCAGCGCTCCTCGTTGCGGGCTGGGACCAGCACCGATACGCGTGGCCAGTCCGAGTCTGCACGAGCCGACCACACCTCAGCCCTTGGCAGGCGACGGAAGAACTTGAGATTGGCTACCGTAACGCCGAGTAGGACAAGCAGTGTCCCCGTGATGACGAGATGGTACAGATCCATCAGATCCAGCAGATCAGGAATGTTCATAACAAGTTCCAACCTACGAAACCGCGTGTGATAACTTTGTTCGACATGCAGTTGCTCACTGGACCATCGCACGATGTTTCCCATCACCTTGAGGCCTCGGGTGCTTACGAGTGGTGGTACGTTGATGCGCTCGAGACACCAACGGATGATGCCCTGAGTTCTTCGTGGGGTGTTGTGGTGATTCTGTTTCGTGGCATGCCCATGTCGCCGGCCTACCTCCAGGAGCAGCGATCGCCACAGGGCAGTTCCCCTAGCCAGCACTGCGGTATGGCCGTGAGCATCTACTACGGCGCACGTCGTGTTGCCTTTGCGTTCCGCGAGATTCCCGAAGAGCAGTTTGCCATACCAGCACACGAGTTCGTGGTCGACACGACGCATCCGGAGGTGTCGCAGTCACTGCGCGTGCGGGTAACGCTGCAGGAAAGCCCCTTGCAGAATTCCGACTCCGACTCCGATTCCGACTGTGAGACTGATGCTCACGGCTGGGTCCTCGTAGCTCCGCGTGTGCAGGCTTCCGTACACGTGGAGATTGCCGAGGATGGCATCGTCATGACGTCGGCATCGTGGAACGGCTTAGCCTACCGAGATCACAATTTCGGCAACCGTCCGCTCCAGGCCGACTTTCACGACTGGTACTGGGGTAGAGTGCATGCCGATGATCGAACGCTGGTGTTTCTCGCTGCACCCGACGCCCGCATACCGTTTGTGGCGGCAGGCGAAGTCTCCGCCGACGGACGACAATGGAGGCCGTGGACCAACGTCCGGTTTCACGCCGAACAAACAAGGATGTCCATGATGGGTCTTGTCAGTGGCCGTCGCAGTCGACTGGTAGGTACCGATGCCGACGGCAGAGAACGCGTGCTGATCTGTTCCCACCGATGGGTGGTAGAGAATGGTCCGTTCTATCAGCGGTACATTTCAGAGTGGTCCCTAGATGGTAGGGGACTTGGGCGTGGAACATCCGAGTATATGAACGCAGCCCGTCTGGGCAGCGCGTGGACCTGGCCCTTCCTGCGCCTGCCGTTTTTCCGACAGCCACGATCGTGACGAAGATCCTGAACAAACGCGACTCAACGAACACATGGTCCCCATCCACGATACGACGATTGCCATCCTGCCCGTTCATCTGGCCAACCAGATCGCAGCTGGTGAGGTGGTGCAGCGGCCAGCATCCGTTGTCAAGGAGCTCCTGGAAAACGCGCTCGACGCGGGAGCAACGTCCATTACGGTGATTGTCCAGCAAGCGGGAAGTAAGCTCATTCACGTGATGGACAATGGCAAAGGCATGCATCGATCCGATGTTGAGCTCTCCATTGTCCGCCATGCCACCAGTAAGATTGCCACCGAAGACGACCTCCACGCCATCCGCACACTCGGATTTCGTGGAGAGGCCCTCGCCTCGATCGCCGCCGTCGCCGAAGTGGAGATTCGCTCCCGACGCGCGGTCGATGATGTAGGAACGATACTGATCTCGCACCCCGGTCGTGAGGTGGTTGTGCGTCATCAGGCACTAGAGGTTGGTACGCAGGTGGTTGTTCGTCAACTGTTTGCGTCCGTGCCGGCACGGAGGAAGTTCTTGAAGTCGGATGCTACCGAGCTGCGGCACATCATCGACGCCGTGCAGCGCGCGGCTTTGGCGAGGCCGGACGTGCGTTGGCTGCTAAAGAGTGAATCATCCACCATTCTGGACGTTGCGCCGGCAGATCTGCCACAACGTTCTGCTGCCGTGCTGTCGATTGAGCGTAGCGAGGTGGCGTCGTCGCTGCATGAGGTGTCATTCTCTAGTAGCGGCATCGTTGTGGAGGGTCTGGTAGGAGCTCCATCGCTGGCTCGTACGACACGGAGTTCTCAGTATCTGTTCCTTCACGGTCGCCCGATTGTGAGTCGGTCACTGAGTCATGCCATTGCCTCCGCCTACGAAGCACTGCTTCCAACTGGCATGCATCCGCTCTACGTTTTGCACGTCAGCATCGATCCGCACAGGGTAGACGTCAACGTTCACCCCCAGAAGCATGAGGTCAAGTTCGACAACGAGCAGCAGGTCTACCAGGTGGTGGAACAGTCTGTGAGGGCAGCTCTGCAGCAGAGTGCGGTTGTGCCGCGAATGCCGCAATTTCAGCAGATACATCCGGCTGCGAGCCGATCGATTTCGTCGCTGCCGGCACTGCCAACGGCTGCGCGTACACCGAGTACCTTACGTGATCCGGTGTCGCCGATGGTGGTGCGTGAGCAGGTCGATCTGCTGTTCGGGCGCACGCAACCGGAGCCGGCACGCGTCTTTGCGATTGGCTCGGATCTGGTGGGCTCCGTGGTGCAAGATGGGGTGATGATTGTGCATGTGCGCCGCGCCCACGAGCGAGTCCTCTATGAGCGAATGATGGAGCGAATGACGGAGCGAGACTCAGCACACACGGGGAGTCAAGCGCTGATGTTTCCAGTGCCCGTCCAGCTCTCCGCCACCGAGCGCCAACAGCTGGAGGAACTCCGTGATGCCCTAGAGCAGATGGGGTACCGGTTCTCACTCGACACCACTCCTCCCTCGCTCACGGCAGTGCCTCAGGGCATACCGGGGGGCGCTGAACAGGAGAGTCTCAAGGCCTTGCTCGAAGAGGTAGATCACCTTGGCGGTTCTCTCGGTGAACAGCAGTTAGAGCGTCTAGCAGCCTTGGCCGCCTCGCAGCAGGCCGTGCGCAGCAATCAGCCGCGCTCGACAGCCGTCCTTCAGCAGATTGTCGACGACCTATTCACCTGCTCGGTTCCTCAGGTTACGCCGGGTGGCGAACCGACGTACACGCTTCTGACCTTCGATGAATTGTACCAACGTCTGTAACGTCCCATGAAGATCCTCTCCGTTGTCCTGTTCCTGATACCGTTTGCTTCTGCCCTTGCCGCCCACACCGAGCGCGATCCTGACTTCGACAGTCTGGTGGTGTGGATGGAGGGTAGCTTCTCCAGTGCTCAGCAGGCAGCCGCCGACTCGCAGTACTACCATGTGGATCTGCATATGGCACGCATCTGGCGTGATCGCACGGATGGTGCGTGGTTCTACGTTGAGCAGGCTATGGGCTCCACGCCGGAAGCCCCCTACCGGCAGCGCGTCTACCACGTCCAGCGGATCGAAGAAGGCATGCTGGAGTCGATCGTGTACGAGTTACGCACACCAAGCGCCGTCGTAGGGGCATGGAAGGAGCCATCGCAGTTCAACAACATCACGCCGGAGCAGTTGGTCCTGCGACGTGGGTGCGAGGTGTACCTGCAGGCCACGGGTGAGAGTTTTGTTGGTGGAACCCATGGGACGGCCTGCCGATCTGACCTGCGCGGTGCGAGTTATGCCTCCAGCCAAGTCACCATCATGGCTGATCGTATCGTGAGCTGGGATCGCGGATTCAATGCAGCCGATGAACAGGTATGGGGTGCGCGGTCGGGAGGGTATGTGTTCCTGCGCACTGGCAAGTAAGATAAACAGCGAACCATAGTAACTTTGTCGCTTACTTTCACCGTGGAGATCTACTCGCATGTCCGTGTCGCATCAGTACGCATTGATTCTTGGAGCTTCCAGCGGCTTTGGTAAAGCTGCAGCCGTAGCCCTTGCCAAGCAGGGGATGAACATCCTTGGTGTGCACCTGGATCGTGCTGCTGGGATGCAGCAGGTTGAGGAGCTCAAGGCGGAGCTTAGCTCCTACGGTGTGCGCCACCACTTCTGGAACGTGAACGCTGCCGATGCCGATCGTCGGGCCGAAGTCCTCGATGCCGTAGCATCAGAGTTTGCATCACACCCCGGTGCCACGATTCGATTGCTGCTGCACTCACTCGCCTTTGGTACGCTGAAGCCCTTTGTGTCGGCGGAGGGTGCCGATACGATCACGCAGAAGAACATGGAGATGACCCTCGACGTCATGGCAAACTCGCTGATCTACTACACGCAGGATATGGTGGGTAGGGGGCTGATGGCGCCGGGTGGCCGGATCGTTGGCTTGACCTCTGCTGGCTCCACACGCGTGCTGCCGATGTACGGTGCAGTTTCAGCGGCCAAGGCGGCCATGGAGAGCTACTGCCGGCAGCTCGCCATGGAACTAGCCCCCTTTGGAATCACGGCCAATGCGATCCGCGCTGGTGTGACCTACACTCCAGCGCTCTCGAAGATTCCCGGTAGCGATGTGATCATGAACAACGCCTTCATGCGCAATCCGTACCACCGCCTGACCACTCCGGAAGATGTTGCCAACGTCCTCACACTGCTGGTCCGTGACGAGGCGTCATGGATCAACGGCGAGGTGCTGGGTGTGGACGGCGGCGAAGATGCCGTGGACCTCACCTGGTGGAAGCCTCAGGCGTAACGCCGAGGCTATCGAGAGGATCTGTTAGAGATACTCCAGCACGTCGTGACGGGTGAGAATGCCCGTTGGGCGGCCGAAATCAGCCACCACAACCAGCGGTTCCGTGCGGAGCTTGGCAATGGCTGTCTCAATCGGCTCGTGGCCGTCAATGATGCTGGGAGGTTCCGCCATCAGCTCGGAAACGGATGTTGAGAGCGTATCCCGGTTGGCAATGACGGAGGCCATCAGTTTATTCTCGCGCACCACACCGAGTACGTGGTCGGACTCCACAACGGGAACGCCACTCAGCTCATAGGAGCTCATCAGGGCCAGAGCCTCCTGGACGGTGGCTTGGGGCGGAAGCGATACCAGCGCCGGCAGTGAGCCTCGTTGATGCTTGGCGGCTACAGCGTCGCGGACGCTCAACTGAGCAGCTTCTTCCAGCAAATCTTTTTCTTTGAGCCACTCGTCACTGTGGTGCTTGGTCAGGTAGCGCTCGCCCGTGTCGCACACGATGGCCACCACCACCGCCTCCTTGGGAAGCGTGCGGGCAACCTTCAGTGCTGCAGCAACGTTCATCCCCGACGAGCCACCGCAGAAGATGCCTTCCTCGCGCGCGAGGTGGCGAGCCATCGTAAATGCTTCGAGGTCTGTGACATTCAGGATATCGTCCACCAGTGACAGATCCAGATTGGCAGGGATGCGCTCCTGGCCAACACCCTCAACGAGGTAGGGCGAGGCATCCACTAACACGCCGGTTTCCTTGTAGGTCTTGATGCACGATCCTAGAGGATCGGCAGCGATCACTTGGATATCGGGGTTCATCGACTTGAGGTATCGGGCTGTTCCCGAAATGGTTCCACCAGTACCAATCCCGGCGATGAAGTGGGTCACGGTACCGTCCGTGTCTTCCCAGATCTCCGGTCCTGTTGTTTCGGTATGGATGGCCGGATTGGCGCCGTTGTCGTACTGATTCAGCATGACGGCACCGGGAAGCTCTTCGGCCAGGCGCTTTGCCGTGTTCCAGTAGTACTCTGGCGACGACATCTTCGCCGCGCTGGACACGATTAGGACGTCAGCTCCGAGAGCCTTGAGGTAGCGTACGCGCTCCTGCGATGCCTTGTCGGTCATGACGAAGAGGCATCGATACCCCTTCAGTCGCGCAGCAAGCGCAAGGCCAATACCGGTGTTGCCACTCGTTGGTTCGATGATCAGGTCGCCTGGCTTCAACACACCATCACGCTCGGCCGCCTCAATCATGGCAATCCCAATGCGATCCTTCACCGACCCCCCGGGATTCATGCTTTCAAGTTTGACGAGGACCGTCGCCTCGATCCCATGGGTGACAGTGTTGAGCCGCACCAGCGGCGTGCGTCCGATCAGTGACAGGATACTGCTGTGGATGGTCATGAGAGCTGTTCCTCCAGAAGTTGACGTTGATAGGTCTCTGCGTAGTGACCACCGAGCTCTAGAAGAGCGTCATGGTGGCCCTGTTCGGTAACGACACCGTCCTGCAGAACGATGATGGTGTCGCAGTGTTGCAAGGTAGAGATCCGATGTGCTATAATGATGGTCGTGCGATGCTGCATCACGGCAGTGAGGCCTTCAACGATCCGTGCTTCGGTATGCGTGTCAACAGCCGACAGTGCGTCATCCAGAATCAGGATGGCCGGCTCGCATGCCAAGGCGCGTGCCAAGGCTGTACGTTGCTTCTGTCCTCCAGAGAGCGTCACACCACGCTCACCCACGACGGTGTCATACCCGTTTGGAAGACGCTGAATGTCACCAGCAATCTGTGCACGCTCCGCCGCCGTGTGGACGGCATCCTCTGAAGCTGTTGGCCGACCGAACCGGATATTCTCGGCAATCGTTTCGCTAAACAGAAACGACTCCTGCGGCACAACGGCAATAATCGATCGCAGCACGTCGAGTGGGATGGTCCGGACGTCGTGTCCATCTAAGGACACGGTACCCGAAGTGGCATCGAACAGGCGAGGGATGAGGTTCATGATCGAAGACTTGCCGCTGCCCACAGGCCCCAGGATCCCCAGAGAGCCCCCTACAGGAACATGGAACGAAACGTCCCGAAGTGCTGGGGATGTGCCGGAGGGATACTGAAGTGTCACGTGATCAAACGTGATTTCTCCCTGTAGCTGGGTGATCTGGTGGTTGGTCTGCGGCGAATCGGCGATGGACGGGGTGCTGTCGAGGATCACGCCAAGGCGCCCCATGGATGCGGCACCACGTTGTATCATTCCGGTCACCCACCCAATGGCGCCAATGGGCCAGATCATCTGGTTGAGGTAGATGAAGAACTGCGTCAGATCGCCCACGGTGAAGCTCGACCCAATGATCAGCCAGCCACCAACACCTAGGACAACGATGTAGGACAGGTTGAACAGGACCGTCATTGACGGCATCATAAACGCCTGAACCCGAGCCAGTGAAAGGCCCTTGCGATAGTACTCTGTGCTGTGCTCGTTGAAGCGAGAGGATTCTTCGTCCTCGCGGTCGTAGGCACGTACCACGCGAATGCCGGAGAAGGCTTCCTGGGCATGGGTGGTAACCATCTCGTACTGCTCTTGCACCGTGTGATACCGCTGATGGATCTTCCGGCCCAGCGTGTAGGTGGCCCAGGCGATGAAGGGAATGGGAACAACAATGGCCAGCGTGAGCACCGGGCTAATGATCATCATCCACGACAGGGCAAACAGGAACACGGTCACGGTATTAGCCGTGTACATGATGGCGGGTCCGATGAAGGCCCGCACGGACTGAATGTCGTTGGTGAAGTGGGCCAGCAGCGACCCTGTCGAGCGGTCGTGGTAGAAGGCTTGATCCTGACGCTGCAAGGCGGCAAGGAAGTCGTTTCGCAGATCTTCTTCCACGCGCCTCGACATCACGATGATCGTGCGACGGGTCGCAAACATCCCAAGTCCACTACCAATCGTCAGCAGTAGAATAAAGATGATCGGCTGGAGGATGTGCTCCGTGCCGGTAAACGTACCCGCCTTGAAACCATCAACCGCTGCACCCACAATCCGCGGTATGGTGGTTGATGATACGTTGGAGATCGTGATAAAGATCAACCCCCAGACAATCATGCCCTTGTAGCGCTTGAGGTAGGGGGCTAATCGGCGAAGCTCGCTAAGAGAACGTGTAGGGCGATCAGCCATTAGGCGATGGTTACCTCATGTGTGAGGTAGACGTCCTGGATGGCGTGCAGAATCTCCACGCCATCGGCCATTGGGCGCTGAAAGGCCTTCCGCCCGCTAATCAAGCCCATGCCTCCAGCCCGCTTGTTGATCACGGCTGTGGTCACAGCTTCTGCAAGATCATTCGTACCGGAGGCTCCACCAGAATTGATCAGACCAATTCGTCCCATGTAGCAGTTGGCTACTTGATACCGCGTGAGGTCGATGGGATGATCGCTACTCAGTTCGGTGTACATGCGCTCGTCCAGCTTGCCGTAGGACGATCCTCCCATGTTGAGAGCGCGGAAACCACCGTTGTTCTCGGGAAGCTTCTGCTTGATGATGTCGGCCTCGATGGTCACACCAAGGTGGTTGGCCTGGCCGGTCAGGTCGGCGGCTACGTGGTAATCTTTATCCTGTTTGAAGGCGGTATTCCGCACGTAGCACCACAAGATGGTAGCCATGCCCAGCTCGTGAGCTAGGGCAAAAGCCTCGGCGATCTCCACGATCTGTCGATTGCTTTCTTCAGAGCCGAAGTAGATGGTTGCACCAACGGCGGCAGCGCCCATGTCGGCAGCCTGCTGCACCGTGCCGAAGAGAATCTGATCGTAGGTGTTGGGATACGTCAGCAGTTGATTGTGGTTGATCTTTACCACGAAGGGGATCTTGTGACTGTACTTTCGAGCAACGCTTCCCAAGACACCAAACGTGGATGCCACGGCATTACAGCCCCCTTCCATCGCCAGTCGTACGATGTTCTCGGGGTCGAAGTAGATTGGATTCTTAGCGAACGAAGCCCCAGCAGAGTGCTCGATACCTTGATCTACCGGCAGAATGGATACGTAGCCCGTACCGGCAAGACGTCCGGTATCGAGAATCCACTGCAGGTTCCGGAGAACGTGCACGTTGCGGTCGCTCGGGGCATAGATCGTATCCACCGTTGACGCATTCGGTAGGTGCAGAAGCTCCTTGGGAATGGTCGTACAAGTATGGTTCAACAGGGCGTCCGCTTGCGAACCCAAGAGTTCAGTGATGCGATCAATCATGTGGCACAGCAGGTAGTAAGTGGAAGAACGTTACAAAAGTACCGCTATCAACGAACAAAGGGTAGCTCGAGAGCTACCCTTTGTTGGAATCATCTCGTGGAGAAGTAACTAGTGGACTACTGACAGCCGTCGTGACTCCGTGTACGGGCCGCTGATCATGCGTACGATGTAGACGCCACTGGAGAGTCCCTCGGTGGATACCTGAAGCTCGTAGACACCGCTCGCCTGAACCGGCGTCGTGATCGTGCGAACCACCATCCCCGTAGCATCAATCACCTCGAACCGCGACGGTGCAGCAATACCCGTTGAATAGGCAATCGTGACGTCGTCTGCCGCAGGGTTGGGAAGCGGTGAACCCAGCGTAAACGTACTGGCACCTACCTGGATTTGACGTCCTGCCGAGAAGCACACTTCATCGACCGTGATCTTACCTCCGTCATCGCCCGTTGCTACCACACAGGATGGCTCAGCTTGAGCCGTGAAGGACACATCGAGTGTTGCTTTTGCCGTGAGGTAGACGTTGAACGATGGGCTCACAAAGTCACCAGACGTGAGCACCACGCCGGGAGCCGGTGTACCGGTCACTACCAGCGTGCCGGGTACCGAAGCATCGGTGTTGAACGTCCATCCGGCCTGCTGCGGCGCGTTGAGCTGCGCGAAGCGCACAGCGTCGGCAGGGTAGGAGAACGTCAGGGTCACTGGCCCCATGGGAACGCCAGTGAGATCAGCGACCGAGACCACGACGGGCATCGTAACGGTCTGTCCGATGATAGCAGGCAGGGAGTTGTTGAAGCGGAAGTCGGCTGGCGTCGAGACGCCCGTGCCCGACACATTGACGTTCAGCGACAGCCCCTGGTCGTTATCGATAACGTAGCGTGCGCTGAAGAGACGCTCACCGGAAGGGGTGAACGACACGATGATGTCGCGACTGCCTCCGGCAGGAATGGTAAAGGCCGCCGTCTCCGACAGGTAGATCTCCGAGACGTCGCCACTTCCCACAGGAGCCAGACAGTTCAGCGGAAGCGTTGGATTCGGATTCTGAATGGTCACCACCTTGATTGCCGACACACAGGAGAGGACGTCACCAAACTCCACTGGCAGGAGGTCTGATGGTTCCGTGCCGAGGCCGGTGACTTGAACAATTGTCTGGGTGTACGGTGGCACCACTCCTTCAAGAGCGTCGTGCTCGATGACAACATCCACGGAACGAGCTCCGGCCGCCTGTGGCGTGAAGGTCACGTCAAAAGATTGCGTCTCTCCGGGAGCCAGCGTGAGGTTCGTTGGTGGGGCCGCAACCCACGCGAAATCTGCCGTTGCTGTCGCAAACGCAATCGACGGAACGAACAGGTCGGCATCGTTGTCGGAGTTAGTGATCGTTACCTGGCCCGTTCCAGGGAACTGCTGGCCTACCGTCCACCCGGGGAAGTTGTAGCCAGTTGCGACGATGGCTGGAAGGAAGCCTACGCCTGTGGCCTCGCCGGTGAGGTCCGTTGCCTGACCCTGCACCTTGGCGGTTACCACTACCGTATGCGGACCTCTCACCGTGGGTGCAAACACCACAGGAATGTCGCGAGTGGCCGAAGGGGCCAGCGTAAAGGGCACAGGAGTTGGCAAGGTGAACGTCAGCTGAGTGTTTGTGGCGTCGGACAACGTCACGGCCGTAATCGTAGCTGGTTCGGTACTGAGATTCTCGATCCGAATGACGTCATTGGCTGTCGTTCCAAGGCGGTGCCGTCCAAAGTTCACCGAGGTCATCCGAACGTTTGGCTCGACAACAGTGACACTGATGGTCGTATTTGGTGAGCCACACTCAGCTTCGAGGCCGTAGCTCAACGTGACGGCATGCGTGCCGGCAGTGCTCGCGTTGACGTCCACTGTCAAGTCAAGGCAGGCACCGGGTGCGAGGTCGAATGCTCCCAACGGTGACACGGTGATCAAGGCAGAACCAGCAGCCGATAGCGTCCCTTGCAGATTAGCCGGTCCTGTGTTCTTCAGCACGCAGGTGATGGTCTTGGAGTCGGTCGTGCCCTGTGGCAGAGTGCCGTAGATGATCGACGATTGCACGTCATAGGCACATGGTGGCAGACCGTTGCCATTGACCTGCAGGGTTGTTGTCGAGCCGCACTTCTCGGTAATCACAATCTGTGCTGTGCGCAGTCCAACGTCCGAAGGGGCAAACTCGAGCTCCAGCGACGCACAGGCACCTGGTTCCAACCGCACGCCGATCATGCGGTTGATCACCGAGAAATCCGCCGGATTGGTGCCGGCAATCTGAAGGTTGCTGATCTCAATCGGGAATTGTCCTGTATTGCACAAGATCGATCCTGGAGACTTCTGGGACTTCTGACCGACGGCGATGGGATCCATGGTCACATTGGCCACGCTGAAGGAGATCTCCGGGCGCGACACGGTAAACACATTCTCACTCTCATCAGAGCTCGCAGGAATCGATCCATACTTCGACAGGAAGACATCTTGTCCGCCGCGTCCTGCTAGCGTGATAGCTGGTGGGCTAAACGTGCGTGAGCCCGTATAGTTTCCAGTCTCGTACGTGAAACCGTTGCCATCCTGAGCAGTAAGTGCCTGAGCTGTCCAGCCAGCTGGTGGCGTAGCGTCATAGGCAGCAAGGGTGGGGTAGCCATCGCTGTCGTAGATGCAGTAGAAGTTCCTCCACCGCGTATCACGGAACACGGCCGACTGCTCAAAGCCCCCTGCGCGCTTTTGACCTAGGCGCACAAAGCCCTTGAATCGTCCCACGAGCATGATCTGTGTTGCTCCGCCCACGACGCGCTTGCGAATGCCGGTACACTCTGCCGTGCTATAGTTCTGGCCATCTCCGCGGCCGTAATTCGTCCACTGCACCGATCGATCAGAAGCATACTTCATCAAGAAGATGTTGCTGGCATCACCCGTGCTACGCGTCAGGTTCAGGAAGCCGAGGGAGGCGGTCTGGCTGGCGAAGTCGCCAGCAATGAAGTAGTTGCCGTCGTCGTCGGTCAACACACCAACCATGCGGTCCGGGAACGAGCCCGCTCCGCGAAGAAGGGTGGTGTTCGCTACGGCACCATCGGCTGTCCATTCCACGAGGTAGCCATCGAGGTTGTCGGTGGCATTCGTTACGGCTTGGGTGCCAAATCGCGATGGGCCCTGGAAGGTGCCGGTTGTGTACACTCGTACGTTGTCGGACGACACAGCTAAGGACGTTGCAGTTTCTGTTCCCGTTCCTCCGAGTGCTTCAGCCCATTGATACTGATCCGTTGGCTCGATGGACACACGAATCTTGTAGCGGGTTCCGGCCTGTGGAGGAGTCCAGTTATGCTTGAATCCTGTCGCTGAGGCAGTGATGAGCTTCCACGTGGCACCACCGTCTTCGGAATACTCCAGCTTCACCGGTTGGGTGGGCAGTACGCCCGACCATGTGATCGTCACGGCGGCACACGTAGAGAACACCTCACCACCATTGGGTGAATTCAGGATGGCAAGGCCGGTGCCGCCAACCAGATCAATGCGCTGTGGACACGGAGTGCCGGCAAGTTGCAGGATCGCCTGGCGGAAGATCTGCACGGCCCCTTGCTGGAACTGCACGCGGAAGGTGCGACTCTGTCCTTTTTGCAGGGTGAAGGGGGCGAAGGCTGTCTGGTTCCGTGGGAAGTCCCAGTCGACGACGGAGAAATAGGGGTTCGGAGTTGGGGCGAAACTGAAGCCGGTTACGGTCATCGGCGTATTCGTTGCGGTGATCGTCACCTCCTCGACCGACGTCTGATTCGCCGCTGGGTCTCCACAGAACAGGACGGGATCAGAAATCGTCACGCGCGCAATTCCCTGTGGCGGTACCGTGTAGGCAAGTTCAACCGGCTGTGTGCCAGTGCGGTTCACGCGCACGGTTGCCGTGCGGCTACGATCGCCCTCGGTGCAGGCATAGGGAGACACCCAGGAGAGTCGGCATGCCTCACGCACCTGTGTTTCTAGTGCCAGCAACCCAAAGAGATCCACGATCTGATTTTCCGTGGATACGATGGCTTTACCACCGGTGCCATCGGCCATGCGTGCGAGGGTTGGGTGCGTTGTTGGTACCAGAATTGTCACGGCAAAGAAGCGGATCGCATTGCGCAGCAGCGAATCGGTGTTGTCGTTGGTAAACTTTGTTTCATCCGGAATGGCCGGATTGGGGTGGCCATCGGTCAGGAAGAACGCATAGCGGGGTACGTTGACGGGACGCTGGCGGAACTTTTCGTAGATGTTGTTGCCAGGATGCTCAAACGGCATGCGATAGTCCGTGGACGTTAGTGGCTCCATCTTGTCGAGCGTGTCGAACACTTCCTGGCGGTTATTGGTCCAGTCGACCTTCACCTCGTAATTGCCCGCGAAGGTTACCAGCGCGACCCGGGTTTGACCGGTAAACTGAATCCGGTTGACGAACTCCTTCAGAGCGTTCTTGGCATAGGTGAAGCGTGGAATGCCATTCACCTGGTCACGCATCGAGTTGCTACGATCGAGGATCAGGACAATACTGGCCTCTGGATCGATGGTAACGCACTCCTGCGTGAGCGTGGGCGAAAGGTCAATGGTCTGACCACTGGCATTGCGCTCGGTCACTGTGAAATCCTGTGCCGTGAGCCCCGTAACAGCATTGCCCTGGGCGTCGAACAACAGGTAGTCGGCCGTGACCTGTGGGAAGTTGGTGGTATTCACGTTGTAGACACTCAAGCCCTGCGCTAGGGCTGATGGAGGCGTCCAAAGGCTCATGACGGCCCAGAGGCAGGGCAGAAGTGTACCAAGTGCGATACGATAAATAGTCTTCATGCTGCAAAGGGTAATTGGGTAAAGTGCAGTAGTTCGTCGTCAGTCGCAAGCGGGCCTTACGCCCGGTAGATCGTTAACGTTGGATGGGTGGTGTGAAGTTCAGCCATGGCACCCAGAGGCACCGTGAGCTTGCTCTTGACGTGGCCAATCGGCAAGCCGTACACAACGGGAATGCCGAGATCCTGCGTGCGCTCCTTGAGCACAGCAAGGAGCGACGGCGATGGACCAGAAATGGATCGGCCTTTGGCCTCGCAATTCTTGAAGTTGCCGAGAGCAATACCCGCACAGGACTGGAGTTTGCCAGCTAGCCAGAGCTGTGTGAGCATCCGATCGATACGGTAGGGCTCCTCGTTGACCTCTTCGAGGAAGAGAATAGCCCCCTGCGTGTCGACTTCATAGGCTGTCCCAAGCGACGCAACAACCATGGCGAGGTTTCCTCCCGTGATACGACCACGGCCAACACCCGGCTGAACCGTTGTGACCCGATCATCGGTAAAAGACCAAAGAACGTCATCTTGGTTACTACTGCCCGGATCCAAAAGTGTCTGCTCGACATACGTTGTGGTGAAGTCGTCAAACGTGGAGGAGGCTACGGGGCCGTGATACGTGGTAATACCACTTAACTGATGCACGGCAATCAGCAGGGATGTAATGTCACTATAGCCCATGATGGGCTTGTTTGCTTCTCGGATGGCGTTGTAGTCCAGCATCGGAAGAATGCGCATGACGCCGTACCCTCCGCGGCCACACACGATGGCGTCGATGCTGGGATCCTCAATGAAACTCATGAATTCATCGGCGCGATCTTGGTCTGGGGCTGAGAGGTATCCAGCCCTGCGATTGATATTGGGCCCCAGAACCGGTTCCAACCCATAGCTGCGGCACACGGAAAGGAAGCCGTCGAGATCTCGCGACGAAACGGGGCTTGCTGGCGCAGCTACGGCTATTCGACCGCCACGGCGTAGTTGGTGTAGCCCAGCAGCCCGAGCCGGCGCAGACTCAGCTGGCGCAGACTCTGCCGGCAACGCGAGCTGGCGTGGAGCAGCTAATGCCGTGCTGGTGACGGCGAGCGATGCACCTGCAAGCTGGCGGAGAAATGATCGACGTTCAATAGACATAAGTACTTGAAAACTAAGCAACAAAGATACCAATTTTTCTTCAGCCGCAGGTGCCAGGCAGGCCACTTCACCGTACAAACAACGCACGTTGTTGTGACCCACGCCGTATATTCGTGCGCATTGGAAAGGTGCAAGAGTGGTTGAATTGGCACGCCTGGAAAGCGTGTGTACCAGTAATGGTACCGCGGGTTCGAATCCCGCCCTTTCCGCACATCTCCGGAAACGCGTCCGGAATACGGGGATTCTACCGTGACGAGGCTGGATGACCAGGCAGAGGATCGGCAGGTGGTGACGAGGGTGCTGGCCGGTGACACGGAGGCCTTTTCCGTGTTAGAACGGAAGTACCGACGGATGGTGTCCTACCTCATTCGAAAGTTGATCCGATCCGACGAAGATGTCGAAGATCTCACCCAGGACACGTTCATGAAGGCGTATGCGGCGCTGCGATACTACCGCCCAGAGTTTCCCTTCAGCACGTGGCTGTACAAGATTGCCTCCAATCGATGCATCGACCATCTGCGTCGATCGCGGTTTTCACCCTCCTCGATGATCTCAATCGACCAACCGCTGGTAAGTACAGACGGTAGCGAGCAAGTGATCGATCCCAGAGACCATGAGCCCCTGCCAGATGCGGTGGTGTTGGCTCAGGAGCGGTCCGAGATGCTTCGCGCAGCCATGAATGCCTTGCCGGAGAAGTACCGGGTGGTGATCCACTTACGCCATGAGGAAGATCTCGACTACCAGGAGATTGCCGATCGGTTGCAGTTGCCCTTGGGAACGGTGAAGGCACATCTGTTTCGTGCACGCAAGGCCCTTCACAAGGCACTGTTGCAACACGGATCGCACTTTGCCGGCTACATGCCGGCAAAGGAGCGTGCTGAAGAGGACGGGATGGGGAAGACGTATGAGGCCTGAGAGCTCTCTTCGCGCGTCCAAGAGCATGTCGCTCTGGGCATGGATTGCTCTGGGAGGCGCCGGTATGGTGGTTCTCGCGGGAGCAGCCATTTTTGTGTGGCGTCTGCTGAACCCACCGGTGATTCCCTACGTGGAGACGGAGGGGCCACGCATGGTGATTCAGGTGGATGTGGTCAACGCCTCCAACGTTAGTCGCGCAGGCAAGAGGGTGATGGAGTTTCTGCGCGAGCGCGGATTCGATGTGGTAGAGTTGTCTACGGCGACGGAACTCGCCGACTCGTCCATGGTGATTGATCGGTTGGGCGACCGGACCTCGGCGCTCAAGGTTGCCACCGTGCTTGGAATTGCCGATTCGATGGTGGTGAGTAATCTCGACTCGATGTTGTTTGTGCGGGCCAGCGTGATTGTAGGAAAAGACCTTCGCTCGCTGGAGCCGTTTACAGAACCATGACTGAACCATGAATATTATCTGTGTGTGAAGGAAGGAACGCTTCTTGATGAGTGAACAATTATGAGTGAACAATCTCTCGATACCAGCACCGCCTTTGGGCGTGCTGTTCTTGCCGCTCGGTTAGCGCAGGACAAGCTTGCCCAGGATGTGCTCCTCCTGGAGATGTCGTCCGTTGACGGTGCACCGGCCGACGTCTTCGTGCTGGCCTCGGTGCAATCCGACGCCCAGATGCAGGCCGTGACCAGTGCCATTACGCGAGCGATGAAGGATCTTGGCATGGGTTCGGCTCGGCCGGAAGGGGGCTCGTCGTCTCCGTGGACGGTGATTGACTACTTCGACGTGGTGATTCACGTGATGACGCACGAGGCACGGGATTTCTACCGTATTGAAAAACTCTGGGGCGACGCCGCGGCTTGTGGCCTTGACCAGAATGGAGATCTTGTACCTGTCGACGCTGTCCGTACCAAAAGGAGTGGCTCGCTATGATGTTGCATCGGTTTGTCGAGCCGGCAGTCCGCTCGGCGCTTACACGAATGGGCGTGTCGGCCGACCATCCCATCGCTCTGGAAACACCGCGCAATGCCGGACAAGGCGACTTGGCCTCCACCGTGGCGATGTCATTGGCCAAAACGTTGGGCAAGGCACCGAAGGTGATCGCCGAGGAGATCTGTACCGAGTTACGTTCAGCCCCCTACATTCAGCACGTAGATGTTGCCGGTCCAGGCTTTATCAACGTCACGTTCGACCGATCGGTGTACCACGTCGTCTTGGCAGAGCTCCTGCAACAAGCCGATGGAATTGGCCGCAGCTCCATTGGTGTTGGATCTCGCGTGAATGTGGAGTATGTCAGTGCCAACCCTACGGGCCCACTCCATGCAGGGCATGGCCGCAACTGTGCCGTAGGCGACACCATCGCTAACCTCTATGCCTGGTGTGGGTTCAACGTCACCCGGGAGTACTACTTCAACAACGCCGGTAACCAGATGAACAAGTTGGCCGAGAGCATCGATGCTCGGCTGCACCAGCATCTGGGGGCCGATGTTGAGTTCCCCGAGGATGGCTACCACGGCGAGTACATCACCCTCATTGCTCAACACGTAGCCGATGCTCATGGGTCGGCGGTGTTGGATCTTCCTGAAGTGGAGCGACGCGACCTGTGCAAGAAGGCGGGGGAGCAGTGGTGCTTTGCGACGATCCGTGCAACCTTGGAGAAACTGACCATTCATCACGACGTGTACTTCAACGAAGACTCGTTGTACACGGATGGCAAGGTGCAACAGGTGATCGATACGCTTCGAGGTAACGGACTGGCCTACGAAAAGGACGGAGCGCTGTGGTTCGCACTCGAGCAATTGGGGAACCCACAGGATAAGGTGATTGTCAAGTCGTCAGGCGAGCCCACCTACCGCCTCCCGGACATCGCCTACCATTGCGACAAGCTGGAACGGGGCTTCGACGTGGTGGTGGATATCTTCGGCGCCGACCATATCGCTACCATTCCAGACGTGGTTGCCGGCGTGCGCGCCATGGGACTGGACGAGACGAAGATCAGAACCGTGATTCACCAGATGGTGACGTTTATCGAAGATGGCGAGGTGGTGAAGTTCTCGAAGCGCTCGGGCACATCCTTTACGCTCGACGACCTCATTGAGGAGGTCGGGGCCGACGTTGTTCGGTTCTTCTTCATCATGCGCGCCGTTGGCACGCACCTCGAGTTCGACTTGAACCTTGCCAAGGAAGAAGGCGACAAAAACCCTGTCTTCTACCTGCAGTATGCCCATGCCCGAATCGCCTCGATCCTGCGCAAGGCTGCCGAACAGGGCCTACAGGTATCCGACGCTGTGGATCTGTCGGTGCTAGTGCACGACAAGGAGATCGCCCTGATCGACGTACTCTCGCGGTACGGTGGCACGATTGAGCGAGCATGCGTGAATCTGGAACCCCAGGCTGTGGCAGAGTACCTTCGCGAGGTAGCGGCTGCCTACCATCACTTCTACCACGACTGTCGCATTCTCGGCACAGAAGAACCACTCCAGTCTGCCCGTCTGGCACTGGCGCTTGTCACCCAACGTGCTCTGCGCAACGGACTTCAGATTGTTGGTGTTTCAGCTCCGGACGTCATGTAGTTGTCCTCTCATCGCCGTCGTATCGCCACTTGATGTTACAGCCGATGCTGGGCAGCTGTGTTAAGCTCACCTCGTTGCCCTTCGTCACGGCGTCGATGGCAGCGCGCAGGTCGCTACCGCTGACTGGTACGTTGTTCCCGGGCGTGGCCGCGTCGAACCGGCCGCGGTACACCAGCGACCGATGGCGATCAAAGACGAAGAAGTCCGGCGTGCAAGCTGCCTGATAGCTGCGGGCTACATCCTGCGTTTCGTCGAAGAGGTAGGGGAAGGTGAAACCATGGTCGGTCGCAAAGTGTTGCATGTACTCGGGAGCATCCTGAGGATAGGCGGCAGGGTCGTTGGACGACACACAGAACACCTGGACGCCCTGCTGCTGGGCCCACTGAGCGACCTCGACAAAGCGATCGATGATGTGGATCACGTACGGACAATGGTTGCAGATAAAGGCAATCACGGTGATCTGGTCTGTGACCGGATCGTCGCTGTCGCTTGCGGGGTATCGTATGGTTTGCCCATCGACCGTGTTTGCCATGGTCCATGGTGGGGCAATGGTACCGAGTGGTAACATTGTAGATGGAGTTGCTGCCATGCTCAAATGTATGCTTCGCACTTCGACGCGCCAAGGATCACCATGCCATCTACCCGCGACTACTACTATCACGTTGACGATCGAGGTGTCCTCACCCTAGATGGGGTGGTGCAGGACGACCCTGGTTTTGTGG
>JAURGP010000026.1 GCA_030833725.1 Candidatus Kapaibacterium sp.
AAAGCCATCACGTTGGGGCATCCTGATGATCCGATCAACTTCTGTTCCGAATCGCTGCTGGAGGAGCTCTCCCCCCATGGCCCAGCGACCATGAACTTTCCAACGGCCTTCGAGTTTACCGTAGCCACATCAGCACAGCACCTGATCCCACAAACGGGCATCAAGGACCGCCTCACCATTCGCGAACTCATCGAGATTCGAATGAACTTCATTCGTGGATGGAAGGCTAGTGGTTACATGGAGCTCTATCCCAACGACCTGCTTCGCTGGCACGACCAGTTGTTGTCGGCAGGATGGCTGGATGAGTACCTCTGGTGGATCTATGCCTTTGGTGCACCGGATGAACTGGCTGAACACTACCGCGCCGATGCCGAGCGATACGACACCATGCTGGGATACCTGTCGGCAAAGCCCGGACTGGACTTTACCAAACCTCAGTGTGTGGGAATAGGTTGCGAGTAAGCCACGTCTTGCCGTATCTTTGACGCCTATGGCAACAATCCTGATCCTTCTGAGCCTGTTTGCGGCTATCCTCCTCATCCTTGTTGTGCTGATCCAACCAGGGAAGTCAGAGATGATTTCCGGTATGGGTGGTTTGGGCGGCCAGGCGGCAAACCTGTTTGGTGTGCGCCAATCGCGCAACGTCCTGCAGAACCTCACAATTGGACTGACCATTAGCCTGATGGTGATGGCTCTGCTGGTAAATCGCTTGTTCATTGGCGATGAAGGCACAGCTGGTCGCGTTCCGGTGACTCAGGGCGTGACGATTCCGCAGCCAACGTCAACACCGACAACGGCACCGGCTTCTGCACCAGCACCGGCGCCAGCTCCGACACCAACCCAACAAGCTCCGGCTGACCAACCCGCAGGGAACTAAGCCCTCCGGAAGCGTATGGCTACCACCCTCGGATCCACCGTCGAACATACTCTTGCCTTCGCTGCCACTGTTGATGCCAACAAGCAATCGATGCGCAAGATCGATGGGGTAGCCGACCGAATCCGCCTTGGAGGTGGAGCCAAGGCCATCGAGCGACATCGTGCCAAGGGTAAACAGACGGCACGTGAGCGGATCTCCAATCTCATCGACGCCGATAGCCCCTTTCTCGAAATCGGACTCTTTGTTGCAGAGGGCATGTATGCCGACGCAGGCGGAGCACCATCTGCCGGCGTTGTTTGTGGTATTGGTGTGATCCATGGACGGGAGTGCGTGATCGTGGCAAACGACGCTACCGTAAAGGCGGGCGCCTGGTTTCCCATGACGGCCAAGAAGAACCTCCGCGCACAGGAGATCGCCATCGACAACCACCTGCCGATTATCTACCTTGTAGACTCAGCCGGTGTCTACCTGCCAATGCAGGATGAGATCTTTCCCGACAAGGAGCACTTCGGGCGACAGTTTCGCAATAACGCCGTCCTGTCGGCCATGGGCGTGCCGCAGATTGCGGCCATTATGGGTCCCTGTGTAGCCGGTGGTGCCTACTTGCCCATCATGAGTGATGAGGCGCTCATCGTCAATGGCACCGGCAGTGTGTTCCTAGCCGGTCCTGCACTGGTAGAAGCCGCCATTGGTGAAAAGACAGGCATCGAGCCACTCGGCGGCGCAACCATGCACAGCACCATCAGTGGAGTTGTGGATTATCGCGTCGAGTCCGATGGGGAAGCTCTTGACACCATCCGTTCGCTCGTCGAAAAGTTTGCCCCGTCCAAGGGTCAAAAAGCACACTTTTCCCGAATCGAATCACAGGAACCGCTGTTCGATCCAGAAGAGCTGTGGGGACTCATACCGGCAGATCGCGCAAAACCGTACAGCACCCGACAGATTCTTGCACGACTCCTCGACGGATCAGCCTTTGATGAATACAAGGCCGGCTATGGCAGCACCATCATCTGTGGCTATGGTCGCATTGATGGATGGGCTGTAGGCATCGTTGCGAATAACCGCGAGATCGTCCGCACCGGAAGTGGTGAGATGCAGGTCGGGGGAGTGATCTACTCTGATTCAGCAGACAAGGCCGCTCGATTCATCCTGAACTGCAACCAGCGCGGCATTCCACTGGTGTTTCTGCAGGATGTTACCGGCTTCATGGTAGGGACGCGATCTGAACAGGGAGGCATCATCAAGGATGGCGCGAAAATGGTCAATGCCGTTGCCAACAGTGTCGTTCCGAAGTTCACGATCATCATGGGGAACTCCTATGGTGCCGGTAACTATGCCATGTGCGGCAAGGCCTACGACCCACGCCTCATCTACGCGTGGCCCACGGCACAGATTGCCGTGATGGGCGGTGCCCAGGCAGCCAAGACGCTCCTGACCATCAAGGTGGCTCAGCTGGAGAAGCAGGGGGAAACCTTGAGCGAGGCTGATCAACAGCAACTCCTTGCCGACATTCAACGCTCTTACGACAGTACCACCACGCCGATCTACGCCGCATCGCGCTTGTGGGTAGACGGCATCATCGCTCCTACCGATACCCGTTCTGTGATCTCACGAGGTATCGCCGTTGCTTCGCATGTCAAGGAGATTGCCGAGCCGCGGAACGGCGTTTTTCAGGTGTAGGGGGCTCGCGCGCCATGTCTCCACGTGCACTCGACGAACTTGTCCAGCACTGTGGAAGTTGGATTTCCACCAGATGGATCGACCGGCTGGCACTCAGCCGAGATGCTTCGCTCTACCGGATGATTCCCCAAGCCGTTGCTCGGCCAAGATCGTATCAGGACATGATCAGCCTGCTGCAGTACTGCCGAACATCCGGGCTGCACGTGACCTTTCGTGCTGGTGGCACCAGCTTGTCCGGCCAAGCAGTCACCGATGGCATCCTCATCGACCTGTCACGCGGGTGGGATCGTGTCGAGGTGCTCGAACACGGCGCACGTGTACGCGTCCAGCCCGGTGTCACCGGAGGACGTGTCAATGCTCGCCTGGCTCCATACCATCGCAAGTTGGGTCCGGATCCAGCCTCGATGTCTGCTGCCATGATGGGTGGGATCATTGCCAACAATGCGTCCGGAATGTGTTGCGGCACCGCGCATAACTCCTACCATACGGTAGAGTCGATGGTGGTAATCCTGGCCGACGGCACACGCATCGACACCGGCGCGCCCAATGCGGATGAAGTGCTCACCCGGTTGCGACCCGATATTGTACAGGGACTTGCCGAACTACGTGAAACGATAAAAGCCGACCACGAACTCACAGCGTTGATTCGGCGAAAGTACCGCATCAAGAATACGATGGGGTACTCGCTCAACGCGTTTTTGGATGAAGACGCACCATCGCGATTGCTGTGCAAACTCATCGTTGGCAGTGAGGGCACACTCGGATTCGTCGAAGAAGCCATCTACAGAACCATCGACAATCCTCGCCAGCAGCATACTGCATTGTTTCTGTATCCGTCGATCCAGTCAGCCTGTGCCACGATTGAGACGTGGAAAGCCCTTGGTGCCGCAGCCGTGGAATTGATGGACGATGCGTCCATCAGATCGTTTTCCATGGTACCCCATACTCCGGACGTGTACCGTTTCGAAAAAGATGGGCCACGCTCTGGACGTGCTGCGTTGCTGGTAGAGTTTCACGGGGACCTCCCCAGCATCCCTCCTGCAGCTACAGCGTCCGCTGTGTTTGCCACGCCGTGGTATGGCGACCTACCGCAGCGAAGCGAGCTCTGGCACCTCCGTAAGGGTTTAATGCCAACCGTGGGAGCTCTACGGCCCCCAGGATCGACCATGATTAACGAGGACGTTGCCGTCCCACCGGAACACCTAGCCAGTCTTGTTGGCGACCTCCAACGTGCATTTTCGACACACGAATATCATGAAGCGGTGATTTTTGGACATGCCAAGGATGGCAACCTCCACTTTATCATCTATCAAGACTTTTCCCAAGCTTCGGAGATTGAGCGCTACAAGAGGTTGATGCAGCACGTCGCGGAGATCGTCGTGGGACGCTACAACGGCTCTCTCAAGGCAGAGCACGGCACCGGTCGGAACATGGCACCGTTTGTCGAACAGGAGTGGGGAGCAGCAGCCTACGCCCTCATGTGGCGGTTGAAGACCATCTTCGATCCGGAGGGAATCCTCAACCCGGATGTGATTCTGAGCCGACATCACGATATTCATGTGCAGCACCTCAAGCCCGTGCCAGTGATCGATGCGTCGGTGAACGAGTGCATCGAGTGTGGATTCTGTGAACACGTGTGTCCAACGCGTGAATCCACTACCACACCACGTCAACGTATCGTACTACAACGGGAACTCCTGCTGTCGCACCCACGTCACGTCATCGATGAAGTCCGGAGTGATCAGCGCTGGCACGTGTACGACTCCTGCGCTGCCGACGGCATCTGCAGTAGTGCCTGTCCTGTTGGCATCAATACGGGGCAGTTGGTGAAGGATCATCGATCCAGAACAGCGAGTACTCCGGCACGACTCCTGGCGGGAGCCGCTGCAACGGTTCCTCGTCTCACCGACGCCGTGACGCGCCTAGGGGCAGTAGCATTGTCTGCCGCATCTGCCGTTGTTTCCCAGGAGCTGGGTCGACCGGTTACGAATTACGCCAACACAGAGGACGTACTGCAGGCCGACCTTGTCCTCGTGCCGGCTTGCCCCAGTAGGTGGTTCGGCACCGCAGCAGATGGTTCCTCACAGCAGGAAGCGATTGAGCGCCTAGCCCAACGGGCTGGTCTGCGGATGGCAACGATTGCCGATGGATCGTGGTGCTGCGGACAGATCTACGATTCCAAGGGGCTTACCGAAGCCGCTGCAACCTGCCGAGTTCAATCAGAACGCACGCTCCAGACTCTTGGTCTTCAAGACCATCAAGCCGTGTTCACCGACGTAAGCACATGCGCGAGTGCATGTAAGGGTACGATGAATTCTCCAGTGGATGTTCTGCAAAGGATCGTGGCATCCAACTTGGTGATCACCCAGAGGCTTACCCATGTGGTGCTCCATCCGGGCTGTGGCCTAGCGGGACTGGGGCAAACAGATCTGCTGCGGTCGGTCCTCCTGCGCATTGCAGACCGAGTGACGATTCCAGCATCCGCTTCATGTTGCGGCATGGCTGGTGATCATGGACTACGGCATCCCGACATCGTGCGCCAGGCATTACGACAAGAGATCGATGATCTTCGGATCATCGATGCCGAGGACGCTGAACACACCGTTGACGCCTACGTGAGCGTGAATCCGCTGTGTCAGTCGGCGCTCAGCCACCATACGGCCCGGCCCTGGATCTCCGTCTGGGAACTACTAGATCGCGCAACGTCGCCAGCTGGCTACGGCCGAAACACCTGATCCTTCCATGTGACCTTCTTCTTGAGAACCAGAAAGGGCAGGAAGAGTTCCGTCAACATCAGCACCACCATCGACAATGGTATGAACGGCACCACGCGGTAGCGCCCAACAGCATGTACAGCCATACTGATCAGAAATCCATCGGCGACGACCCTCAGTAGTAGTAATGCCGTCACCCACCACCACATAGCCTGCCAGAGAGACAGAGCCAGTGCCAGCCAGAGTGTAACACTGGTTGCCACGAACACCACAGCCCGTAGTCCCAGACTAGTTCCACCACGTACCCAGCGATGACGCTGAGTGATATACTCGCGCAGGGTTCGAGCTGGCAGACTCTGTACGGACGTCATCTCGTGGAAGGCGTGCCGTACGCGCCATCCTGCATCATGCAGCGCCTGCTGCAAGGCCAGATCCTCGGTCACGCTGAAGGAAATCTTCCGATAGCCCCCTACCTCCTGAAACGCTGTTCGACGAACAGCAAGATTATTCCCAAAGCAGCCAAGGGGAACACCCAGACCGATACCTCCAGCGGCCATGGCCTGGGTATACGTCCACTCTACGTCCTGGATCCGGTCGAAGAGAGACGTGCCTGCAATCGAGGTAAGGCCGGCCACCAACGCGACCTCCGGATCAGAGAACTGCTGCACCATTCCACGCACCCAACCAGGGGACACGCTACAATCGGCATCTGTCATCAGGATGATCTCGCCCGTGGAGGCATCTATGCCTTGCTGCAGTGCGCCGGGTTTTCCTCGTAGATTGCGCTCCACATCGTGATCCGTGCGCGTGACGATACGGAGTTCGGCGTACTGTGTGGACAGCCTCTGCAACACCTGTGCTGTGGTATCGGTGCTTCGATCATCAACGACGACCACCGTGAGTAATGACGACGGATAATCGACGCGCATGAGTGACGTGATACATCGCTCGAGCGTCGATTCTTCGTTTCTCGCCGGCACCACGATGGTGACCGACGGCGTGAACACTGCCGTTCTCCATCGCGCGCGCTGGCGACGGAAACCAGTCATGAAGAGCACGACCCGAGCGGCATAGACTGCTGCAAGAGCAGAGATCATGGTAGACACATCAGACATCTATCACAATGATACCGTCGTGTCAAGAAAGAACGATCAGGAATTCCTGACAAGAACACGCAATACCGTGGAATACACCTTCGCACTCGATCATCCATGATATCTCGCTCGTCCTCCGTTGACTTGCTCAACGACCCGATTGATCGGTCACTACGGCAATTCGCCGTGCCCATGGCGTTCAGCTTTATGATCAACATGATCTACTCGCTGATCGACCGGTACTACGCCTCCCGCCTTGGCGACGACGCTATCGCAGCCATCGGTGCCAGCGACCAGGTCACGTTTTTCGTGTTCACGCTGGCAAGTGGATTTGCCGTGGGCACTGGCATCATCGTTGCGCGACGCTTCGGGGAACGTGAGCTCGACGAGGCCGGTCGCATCGCCGCCCAGGCTCTTGTGGCCATGGTGCTCATCGGTTCGGTGATCACGGCAGTGATCTATGGGCTGCTACCATCCGTTCCGAGGTTGATGAACATGCCTCCTATTGTAGGTGGGATGGCCATGCAGTACATGCAGATGCTCTACCTCGGTTTTACCGCCAACCTTGTCAACTTCCAACTGTTTTCTGTGATACGATCAACGGGAAATCCTGTATTCCCGATGATGGTACTGATCTCGACGACGGTACTGAATGCCGTGATTGCGCCACTGCTCATCTTCGGCGTTGGGCCCTTTCCTGCCATGGGTTTGGCTGGAGCTGGACTGGCTACGGCCATCGCCCAAGCTTCCGGCACGGTGTTGGCGCTATGGGCCATTCTCACCGGCAAAACGGGTCTTGGATTACGATTTCAGAAGTTCCGTCTGGACGGCCAACTTATCCTGCGCGTAGCGAAGTTGGGTGTACCGGCATCACTGCAAATGCTCTCAGTGAGCGTAAACCGCGCCTTGATCTTCGTCTTGGTAGGGGGCTATGGCACGTCGATTACGGCTGCCTACACCTTGGGCTTGAACGTCGACATGGCCGTGTTCATGTGTGTGTTCGCCCTCGGAGTTTCCGTTGAAGTAGCAACCGGACAGAATATCGGAGCCGGAAACTGGTCTCGGGCCTTAGCCTACCATCGATCGGCGGTAAAGCAGGGTGGGGCGTTGATGCTCTTGCTCGGAGTGGCCGTCTTGGCCTTCGGTGCCCTCTTTGTTGAACTGTACACGCAGCAACCTGCCACGATTGCGGCGGCAACCACGTACCTGCAGATCGCCGTGATCGGATATGTCTTCTTTGCCATCGGCTTAGTGACGGTACGCTCCATCAGTGGCGCTGGTGCGGCCTTCACAAGTTTGACCATTACGGCCAGCAGTCTCTTAGGGTTTCAACTGCCAGCAGCCTATATCTTCTCACGGTTCGTCTATCATGGCCCCACAGGTGTATGGGTTGGTATTGTGCTAGGCTATGCGGTGTTTGCAGCTGCAGCACTACTGGTTCACCGCAGACCATTCTGGAGAACGGCATCGGTATAGGAATGCTGTTGTCTGGATGTTAAACCTTTGCTATAGTGAGGCGTTTATCGCACCTGTGACAGCCGACGATCATATCTTCAACACCCTTCGGGCTGGAAACCGCGACGAAGCCATCACGGCACTCGTGCGGGAGCATCAGGGTTTCATTATGTCGGTTGCACTGCGTCACGTCCGCCGTCGTGAGGATGCGCTGGATGTTACGCACGACGTTCTGGTGAAGGTGATCGAAGCCCTTCCACGATACACACAGCAGGCATCACTCCGTACTTGGCTGTATCGCATCACGGTGAATACGTGTATCTCGCTGCAGCGGAAGCAACGCTGGCTGCAGTATTTCTCGGTTGGGGAGTCAGAGGGAGAGCTTGACGTACGAAGTGGCGATCCCGGTCCTGACCATTCAGTCGAACACGATGAGTTCTACCGCTACCTCGATACGGTCCTGCGTACCCTACCACCAAAACAGCGAGAAACATTCTGTCTTCGATACTTCGATGAACTCTCCTACGAAGAGATGAGCGCAATCCTTGGCACAAGCGTTGGAGCATTGAAGGCGAACTATCACTGGGCGATCAAGAAACTAGCAGAGCATCTTCGAACGAGCGAGTACTATCAGTTATGGCACACCACATCAAAGACCACGACCCAGACGACAACGTAGAATCCTTTCTGCTCGACTATCGGCAAGGAAGACGTGCTGAGACCGTTCTACCTGCTCTCGAGGAGCGTGTACGACGATCTCTTGTGCGACGTAGCAAGCGCCGGCAAATGTTGGCCGTGAGCCTGACAGCCACTGTGATTGTGGCTGTGTCCGGTGGACTCTACTGGTTCACGCTGCAACAGTCATCAACGACCACCGCCGACGACGTACTCTCGCTGGACGCCGTTCCAAGCTCGTACTTCAACGATGTGAGGGCGTCCGAGACACTCATTCTGAGCACGACCGATCTTGACATCATTTTTTCGGAGAACCAATGACCGGCAACCGATCAATCACGGCCCAAGGGCTCGTCTGCCTTCTGACAACTTTCTTTGTGTGGGGAACCTCACCCGTAGCGAGTGTAGCCCAGCCACAGAAAGCCGACCTTCAGGAGAAGATCATGAATCTTCGGAAGGTGAAGCTACTGGAGGTTCTTGAACTCCAGGGCAACGAGGTCGAGAAGTTTTTCAGCGTCTTCAACACGTATGAGAAGCGCCACGTCGAACTGCGTCGTTCTCTTGACGACGCTTCGCGCGAGCTGAAGCGCGCTATCGATGATGGGGCATCCGAATCCGAGCTACGTACCCACACGACGAAGGTGCGCACGCGCGTTGCTTCGATGGAAGAACTCGTCGAGGAGCGCCTCAACGCCATTGAAAAAGTGCTCAGCCCTTTACAGTATGCTCGGTACGTGCTGTTTGAAACACGGTTTCGCGACGAGCTCCAGCAAATGCTGGTTGAACGGATGCGCAATCAGAACCGCGATCGTCGGCCGCGTCGATAGCATACGACTCAGCCACTAGGCTACAATACCAACGATACATGCCGCCAGGAGGTTGGCTAGCGCACCGATACACATGGCTTTGAAGGCAAGCCGGGCAACCTCCGAGCGTTTATCCGGGACCATAATCCCGAATCCGCCAATCTGTATGCCGATTGACATCACATTGGCAAAGCCACAGAGGGCAACCGTAGCGATCTGTACGGTACGATCAGACAGCTGACCGCTGGCAATCATCTGAGACAGCTGATCATAGGCAAGAAACTCCGTTTGACTCAGCTTGACACCAAGCAGACCCGACAGTGCGGAGACCTCCTGTGCCGGCACACCGGTGAGCCAGGCGAGGGGATAGAAGAGTACGGCGAAAATCTCGTTGAGCGACCGTGGCATTGCAGACCATCCCCACGATGCCGTTACCTCTGCCAATCCGGACAGCGAAGCGTCCACCAGAGCCACCACAGCGGTGAAGGCCAGAAGAACCATCAGCACGTTGATCGCAATCGTAAAGCCATCAAGTGCACCACGGGATAACGCGTCCACGACATTCTGCGAGGGGACGACTGGATCTTCCAACGTAATGGTCACACCCGGTGTGTCACCCTGTTGTTCAGAAGGGGTATCGGTAGGGGGCTCGGCGATCTTGGCCAGAACCAGACTACCGGGAGCAGCCAGAAGACTGGCCACGATCAGCGACGTTGCTGGAATGCCCATCGCAATATAGACCCCCATGATCGAGCCGGCAATCGTTGCAAAGCCCCCTACCATCACGGCAAACAACTCCGTAGTGGTCGCCGCCGGCAAGTAGTGACGGATCAGTAACGGTGCCTCGGTTTGTCCAAGAAAGACATTGGCAGCGGCTGCCAAAGACTCGATGCCGCTCGTTCGCATGGTGCGCTGCATCACCCAAGCCATGGCCCGCACAACGCGTTGCATCAGGCCGAGATGATACAACACGGCGGTGAGCGAAGACAGAAACACAATGATGGGAAGCACCGTCAATGCGAATTGCATTCCAAAGACGAGTCGATGTTGGTCCGACGACGAAGCGATGTTACCGAACAAGAACACCGCACCGCTGTTGGCAAAGCTGAGAAGCCACGTGACACCCTTGCCAATGTTCTGAAACAGCGCCGTTCCAGCCGGCACCTGCAAGACGAAGACAGCCAGCAAGAGCTGCAGCAGCGTGCCCCATACCACCACGCGCAGTGGCACACCACGCCGATTCGAAGACCATGCCCAGGCAATGCCCAACAGGACAATAACACCAAAGGCTGAGATGAGGCGTTCCATGGCTTCCTTACGGCAGTGGTTCTACGATGGTTTCCCTACGACTCCGAATCAAGGAGCACGTTCTGCTCTCCGAACAGATCGATCAGGTAGGCGACAGTGTCATCGGAAGCATCCAGCTTCACCATCGTTGCATATTGCACACGACCGTGCGGACGGTCGATGACAAACTTGACGGACCGCGTAGCCTCGGCAGAATTGCATCGGTGCCGAAGCCCCTCCAGATCGGTCTTTGTGATCCGGGCGGGATCAAGTCGCAGCACGAATCCCTTGGCAAGTTGGCTGGAGGCCTGATCTAGCGTGAGAACAGAATCCACGTAGATCTTGACACTCTGGCCCTGCACTTCACACCGACCAACAAACACCAGCACCGCATCAGTGTGCAGTAGGGGGCCATACTGTTTGAAGGCATCGCTCCAGAAGACACACTCACAGGAGCCGTTGAACTGTTCGACCCGGACAAACGCGATGGTATTCTCCCGTTTGTCGAGTCGTGTGCGGATGTCGCTCACAAGACCACACACACGCACCGTGCTTTCGTGCTTTTCAGACAGTTCGGTGCCAAGCGTGATGGTAGAATAGCTCTGCACGGCCAAGGCATATTCTTGGAGCGGATGACCGGTCACATAAAAGTTCAGGACATCGCGCTCATGGTGCAGACGCTCCTTCTCCGACCAGTGTTCGGCAGGGGGCAGACCAGGCTCGACCGGTTTGGTGACCTCCTCACCAAACAGAGAATCCATGTGATCCTGTGACGCACCTTGCACGCGTCGCGCATACTCGATGGCAGGGTCGATGGCTGCATAGAGCTGGGCCCGATGGCCGTGCTGCAGAGAATCAAAGGCACCGGAGTACACGAGTGCTTCCAGCACTCGACGATTGACCACCCGACTGTCAACGCGGGCAGCAAAATCGAACATTGACGTAAAGGGCGCCATCTCACGAGCTTTGACGATCTCCTCTACGGCATTGATACCCACACCTTTGATGGCAGCCATGCCAAAGTAAATCAATGATCCCTCGGCAACGAACGTGGCCTTTGAGCGGTTCACATCAGGAGGCAGCACGGTGATGGCGCAGCGTTTGGCCTCTTCAATCAGAGCAACAATTTTCTTCTGATCGGATAGTTCCGCCGACATGTTTGCAGCGAGGAACTCGGCCGGATAGTGTGCCTTCAACCATGCTGTCTGAAAGGCGAGGTAGGCATAGGCTGCTGAGTGCGACTTGTTGAAACCGTAGGAGGCAAACTTCTGGATCAGGTCGAAGATCTCACCCGCCAGCTCGGTATTCATCTCCGACGTCACCGTTGCTCCCTGGACGAACAACTGTCGTTGTTCCTCCATGAGTGCCGCATCCTTCTTTCCCATGGCCCGCCGCATCAGGTCGGCTTGTGCAAGAGAGAAACCGGCCAGTTGTTGCACCAACTGCATGACCTGTTCCTGATACACAATGATGCCGTAGGTCGTATGCAGAATCGGCTCCATCTTTGGATGGAGGTAGGTCATCTCCCGCCGACCGTGCTTCCGCTCGATGAAGTCCGGGATGTTGTCCATGGGGCCCGGACGGTACAGGGCGTTCATGGCAATAAGGTCGTCCAACCGCTCCGGTTTTAACTGACGCAGGGCATTCTGCATCGGCTCTGATTCAAACTGGAACACGGCAAGCGTAGCCCCTTCGCCAATCAACGCATACGTACGAGGATCGGCGTAGTCGATGGCATCCATGTCCAACTCCAGACCATGGTTCTGGCGCACCAGCTCTAGGGTTCGATCGATAATGGTGAGCGTACGAAGACCGAGGAAGTCCATCTTCAACAGCCCGGCGTCCTCAAGGTCCTTCATGTTGTACTGCGTCGCCGGCTCGGTGGTGGGAGTCTGATATACGGGGACGTAGTCAGAGATCGGACCGGGAGCAATCACCACACCAGCGGCGTGAAGCGAGGAGTTTCGAGCCATCCCCTCCAGCACCATCGAAAACTCGATGAGGTCCTTGAGCTTGGCGTCCTTCGCATCCTTCGAATCTTTGGAATCCTTCAGGGTATCCTTCAGCCACTTGAGCTCTGGTAGTTCAAGTGCCTCCTTGATACGGTGAACACGCCCCATCACGACGGGGATCTTTTCAGTAATGCTGTTGATCGTACTGAGGTCGATCCCCAACACACGGCCAACGTCCTTGAGCACTGCACGTGACGAGAGCGTGCCAAAGGTGATGATCTGTGCCACAGCATCGGCGCCGTACTTCTCCTTGACATAGGCAATCACATCAGCGCGACGATCGTCCGAAAAATCGATATCGATATCGGGCATCGACACACGATCAGGGTTGAGGAATCGCTCAAAGAGGAGATCATACTGCAGCGGATCGATGTTGGTGATCCCCAAGGCATAGGCTACCAACGAACCTGCTGCCGAACCGCGCCCAGGGCCCACGCGGATCCCCATCGACCGCGCAGCGGCGATGAAGTCCTGAACGATCAGAAAGTAGCCCGCATAGCCCATCGACTTGATGACGCGCAATTCGAAGCTGATGCGATCGAGAATCTCCGACGTCATCGTTGGATAGCGTCGCTCCAACCCCTGCATCGTAAGTTCTTCGAGGTAATCCTCGAGTGTGGTTGCATCACTCTCCTCCGGAATCGGAAACTGCGGCATTTGAAGATCGGTGGGGATCGTCAGGTCGATCTTCTCGGCAATGGCAACCGTATTCTCGATACCCTCTGGGACATCCTTGAACAGACGCTTCATGCTGTCTTGTGTCTTGAGGTACATCTCCGGCACTCGGTACCGGAGGTCGCGTCGCACATCGAAGGCCGTTTCCTTGGCAAATGCTGCATCCTTGGTGATGTGCAGGAGCACATTATGGGCCGCAGCATGATCCTGAGTGACGTAATGGGCATCATTACTCACCACCAGAGGGATTCCCAATGAACGTGCAAGCTTTGGAGCTTGCTCCATCACGATGCGATCCTCGGGCAGGCCATGATCCTGGAGCTCGATGTAGAAATCCTCTCCAAAGATCTCCTTGAGCTGGATGGCATTGTTGCGAGCCAGATCCATATCACCCGACAGCAGGGGAGCATTAATGGGTCCGGCCAAACAGGCTGATGTGGCAATGAGCCCCTCATGGTGCAGACGCAGTAGCTCCCAATCGATACGAGGCTTGTAGTAAAACCCTTCGGAATGAGCCCGTGACGTGAGCTTCACCAGGTTACGGTAGCCCACATCGTTCTTCGCCAGAAGGACCAAGTGGTAGTAGTTCCTTGCTTTGCCGGATTCCAGCACCTTTTCACGGTCTGTGCGTTTCTTGACCGCCAGGTATACTTCGCAGCCGATGATCGGTTTGATGCCCTGCTTCTTCGCCTTTTTATAGAACTCGAAGCAGCCGAACATCACGCCGTGATCGGTGATTGCCAGTGCCGTTTGCCCATCAGCTTTCGCTGCTGTAATGAGTTGGTCGGGAGTGGCCGCAGCGTCGAGGAGAGAGTAGTGCGTATGGTTGTGAAGGTGCACAAACGACATATCAACCTATCATTCAGGAGGTTCTGAGAGCAGTTGGAGTAACGCCGAGGAAAGCACGTTCGTGATCGTGCTTCGTGCAGCTTGCCCAAGAAGGCTCAACTGCAGATCGATCTCGAGACCGCCGTCGGTGAGGGTAATCGTACCGGATCCGAAGATACTGTCTGCGTGTAACACGTCCTTCTCCGGAACCGCAGTCCACGACCGTGTGTGGAGAACTTCTGTCAGAGTTGGGTGCTGTTCGAAGTACGAGTCGATCCGCTTCCGCGCTTCATCCCTGGACAGCGCAATGGCATGGATGGCATGCAGGCGAGGATCACCTGTGGCCACCTACTTCAGTGCCTCGCGAATACGGGCACTCGCAACATCCAGGATCCAAACGACCAGGGTGATGATGATGACCAGCGTACCGACCTCCTGGAACTTGGCCAAGCCCTGATACTGGGTCAGGAGGGTACCAATCCCACCACCTCCAACAAAGCCAATGATCGTAGCCATACGAACGTTGATGTCCCAGCGGTAGATGGTAAAGCTCAGAAACGGAATGACCACTTGCGGAACAATGGCAAACCAGATATTCTGTAACCGATTTGCCCCTGTGGCGGCGATGGCTTCGATGGGGCCATCGTTGATGTCCTCAATCTGTTCGCTGTACTGCTTGGCAAGCGACGCAATGGTGTGCACCACCAGAGCCAGCATACCAGCAAACGGGCCGATGCCCACCCACACGGAGAAGATGACAGCCCAGATCACCGGTTCCATCGAACGCGCAATATTGAGCACCGCCCGTATTGACGTGTACACGGCTCGTTCACCGGCCGAGGCCGACATCACGTTTCGAGCCGCGGGGAAACTGATCAGGAACGCCAATGGCACAGCAACAACAGTGGCCATCAACGCTGTGAAGACTGTCACGACCATGGCTTCCAGTGCTTGCGGCACAATGCTCATGTTGGGCCGCACCAGGGCACCGAAAATCCGTCCAGCCCCTTGCAATCCCTCGGACGAAAAAAACTCAATCGGCGAGATCTTGGTGATGATCCAGCCTGTCCAGATCGTGATCACAAACGACAACCAACCGAGGTGACGGACGATGGACCGGCCACGTGACGACGGTGGCATTCCTCCACTGACGAACGCTCGTCCTAACGAGCCCTCGGTGGTATTGCCGAGCACAATCAATACACCGGCAAGCATGCTCATCCCTAGCACATCGATCGTGCCGAACGTCTCTGGTGTGTAGCCGCCAAACTGGGGCAGGACGACGCGCCAGAGTGAGGCCCATAATGTGGCGCCCAGCACAGCATCAATCAGCGATGCAAAAAGGAGGGAGGTGGTTGAGCTGTGCTTCATCGGATTTCGACCTCCCGTGCGTCTTCGCCGTAGATCGCTGTGAACCATTCATCCGTGATTTCTTCGGGATGTCCATCGAAGACAAGCGCACCGTGTTTCAGTGCCACAACACGTGAAGCATACTGACGAACCAGCGACAGAAAGTGAAGGTTGCAGATGACCGTCATGCCAAGTTCTCTGTTGACCTTCTCAAGGTACTGCATCACTGAGTGCGATGTAGCCGGATCGAGAGAGGCTACTGGCTCATCAGCCAGGAGCACCTTGGGATGCTGCATCAGGGCCCGTGCGATGGCAACACGCTGCTTCTGACCACCTGACAACGCATCGGCTCGCATCTCGGCTTTGTCCGCAATACCCACAATGTCCAGATTGTGCAGGGCCTCGGCTATCTGCTCACGGGAAAACCTATTCAAGATGGATGACATCGTGCTGGTAGCACCGAGTGCACCGTAGAGGACATTCTTGAGCACAGAATGACGGTCAATGAGGTTGAAGTGCTGGAAGATCATCCCAATCCGTGATCGATGACGGCGTAGGTCCTCACCAGTGATGTGGGCAATGTCGGCACCATCGAACAAGATGCGTCCATCGGACGGCTCAAGAAGCCGGTTGATCGTGCGCAGGAGGGTAGACTTTCCACTGCCCGACAGACCAATAACTACAAGAAATTCCCCGGGATTGACCGCCAGGGACACCTTCCGCAACGCGTGGACCCCATTGGGGTAGGTGTGCGATACATCTACGACTTCAAGAATGGGGCGCATGGCTGCAAAGATACTATGCCAGCTATCTTTGCACGATGCCCGTACCAATAATCATTACGATCGACGGTCCTGCTGGAGCAGGGAAGTCCACAACGGCTCGAAAGGTTGCCGAACACCTCGGATACATCTACATCGATACCGGTGCAATGTATCGAGCCGTAACGTTGGCAGCGATCGAGTCGTCGACCGCCCTCACGACGGAGGACCTGTGCGCCTTGGTGACCAACGTGACGATAGAGTTGCGTACCGATGATCGCGGTCAGCGAACGTTGCTCAATGGTGTCGACGTATCGGACCGAATCCGTCAGCCTGACGTCACCTCTCTGGTAAGCCGCGTCAGCGCCGAGCCCTGCGTGAGGGAGCACCTCGTAGCACTTCAACGCATGATGGGGCAGCATGGTGGCGTGGTGATGGACGGACGCGACATTGGTTCGGTGGTCTTTCCGCATGCCCACGTCAAGGTCTACCTTGTAGCATCGATTGCTGAACGAGCACGCCGTCGCGTACAGGACCTCACGGCACTAGGGCAGCACGTGAATCTCGACGAGGTGATTGCACAAATTGCCGAGCGTGATCGTCTGGACAGTTCTCGCCAGACAAGTCCGCTGATCAAGCCCGACGGTGCGGTGGAAATCGACACAACGCATCGCACGATTGATGAACAGGTGGACGATATCATTCAACTGGCGAGGAACTATCAGAAGGCATATCACTATATCACCACCTACGGGAACATGTAGGTAGCACCATGGAAGTTAGCATCGACAGACAGAGTGGTTTTTGCTGGGGCGTTGTGCGAACGGTACAAATCGCCGAAGAGCAGCTCAGCCACGAACCCCGAAAGCGGAATGTATACGTGTTGGGTCACATCATCCACAATCCAAAGGAGATCGAGCGTCTGGCTGCCAAGGGGCTGACCACCATCTCCGTCGAGGATTTTCCATCGATTGCCCATTCGGGAGCGAAGGTCATCATTCGCGCACATGGCGAGCCCCCTGCCACCTATCGCGCAGCATGGGAGCATGGCATCGAACTGGTTGATGCAACGTGTCCGGTGGTGACCAAGCTCCAAGAGCGCGTGCGAAAGTTCTATGACCAGGGCTACCAGGTGGTGATCTTCGGAAAAAAGGATCATGCCGAAGTGCTGGGCGTGCGTGGTGTTGTGCGCGATGACTGCATCGTCGTCAAGAGTGTGGAGGAGGCCGTCGCCACGGTGGATGTGTCGAAGAAAACCGTGCTATTCTCCCAGACAACGATGGACCGACCCACGCTGTATGCTATACGCGACGCCCTTAAGCAGAGAGTCAGTGAGCTGGTCGTCGATTCGATGGAAGCCATCGCCACAGAGTTCCATGCCAAGGATACGATCTGTGGCCAGGTGTCTGGAAGAGAATCGCAGCTAGCCGACTACGCCCGCGCTAACGACGTGATCATCTTTGTAGCTGGCAGGACGTCCAGCAATGGGAAGGTCCTCTACGATGTTGCCAAGGCCGCCAACCCTAACACCTACTTTATCGAGGATGTTGCGGAGATCGACCCCTTGTGGTTGGAGGGGGCTCAACGCATCGGTATCAGCGGTGCAACAAGCACTCCACAGTGGCATATGGAAGAAGTTGCCGGTTTTCTGCGTTCATTGTAAGGCCTGTGCCGCGAGAACGTCGTACCTTTGTTCCTGACGTGAACATTGTTCTTTGAGAGTCTCAGTGAGACACTCGCACCGTTTTCTCGGATCATTCTATGGGGATGTACCGGCTTCGACGGGGCGTGATGACCACGAAGATGCGTGTCGAGCTACGCTGGTGGAGCTCGTAAATACAACCGGCGAACAACAACTGGCGATAACTTCGGTTATCGCATGGCTGCCTAATCTAGGGCACCCATGCCATCGCACGAGAGCTTGTCTATGGGCCCTCGCCGCGGTGTCAAACCCCACATAGACTGGCGGGAAGCTGTGCCTCAGGGCCTACCGTGAGATTATTCTGAAGCTGGCCTGGCAGGACCTGTCGTTCGGTGCCCTGACTGGCGAGAACTTGTAGAACGAAGACACACGTGGTAAGCTTCGGCGATTCCGCTTCGGACCCGGGTTCGACTCCCGGCATCTCCACTTCTATGCCTCCTTTGCGCGTTTCGTTCCTGTGGCACCTTCATCAGCCCGACTACACGGAGCCAGGGAACCCACATCGCTCTGCGGCCTTATTCCTTCCATGGGTGCGCATGCATGCCCTGAAGGACTACGTATGGTTGCCACGACTGCTTTCTGAGTACTCCTCCCTTCGTCACACGATCAACGTTGTACCGTCGCTGTTGGCCCAGCTTGATGCGTATGCTCGCGGTGCATCGGACCCCGTCCTAGAACTGTGTACGGGGCCTGCGGCAGCGCTGTCATCGGAGCAGCGCCTGAGCCTGTGGGAGTGGGCAGCAACGCTGCAACCTGCCACCCAGGTGGATCCACTACCGCGACTAGCGGAACTACTGCAGCATCCTCGACCCCAGACATTATCCGATGCCGACGTTGTGGATCTGCAGACACTCCTGCATCTGGCATGGAGTGGGCCGGATCTACGGCGTCACAGCGTTGTTGCCCGTTTGAGTGAGCAGCAACGAGACTTCACGGAGAACGACCGCGATCAGTTACTGAGCCTTCAACGCCAGTACCTCACGGAGGTGGCTTCAGCTCTGATGCACCTCTCAGAATCGTCCGGGAGTGAGATTTCGGTCTCACCGTTCTACCATCCTATTCTTCCGTTGCTCTGTTCTACGGACGTGGCCCGGGAGTCGATGCCTGATGCCCAGCTTCCGCATGCCCCCTTCAGCGCACGAGAGGACGCTCAGTGGCACGTCACGGCTGCCATGGAGGATGCCTCTGTGCGCTTCGGTACTCGTCCTCACGGTATGTGGCCCTCGGAGGGCAGTTTGAGCATGGAGGTGCTGGCCATCATGGCACAGGAAGGGATCGGCTGGACAGCTACGGATGCCGCGGTACTCCGAAACAGTCTCCAACACAGCCTCCAACACAGTCCTCACGAAGCGGGATCGGAGCACAGTCCAACAGCCCCCTTCCATCCGTACCAGGTCACCACATCGCAGGGGACGATCCGCGTGCTGTTTCGCGATAGGGAACTCAGTGATGCCATTGGATTCGAATACGCCAATTGGGATCCTGAGAGGGCCGCCGAGGACTTCCTGCAGCGACTGCGACAACGTCGTGCAATGATCATCGAGCATGAAGGGGAGCAAGCCCTTACCTCAGCGTGTGTGCCGGTGATCTTGGATGGTGAGAACTGTTGGGAGTTCTACCCAGAGAATGGAGAGCCATTTTTGCGCGCCCTGATGACACGCTTGGCCTCTGCCGATGACATCGCCCTCATTACCTGCGACGAAGCCGCTTCTGCCAGTGCACGCCCCCTGAAACATCTCGTGGCCGGATCATGGATCCACGGAACGTTCAGCATCTGGATTGGTGGTCCGTCAACGAATCTTGCCTGGGAGTTGCTAGCCGACGTCCGACGTGGCCTTCCAGAACAGTGGTACCCTGAACTATACCGACTCGAGGCCAGTGACTGGTGGTGGTGGTACGACGAACGTCACAGCGCATCGCATCAGTGGCTATTTGACCGTATGTTCCGTCAGCGCCTTGCATGGCTGTACCAGTGCAGTCACCGACAACCTCCCGTCAACCTTGATCACCCACTCAACGAAACAGCCATGAAGAAGTCCCCGGAAATGAACGATCAACCACGTATGCATACGTTTCCTGTTGGCTTCAGTACCGGAGCCATGCATGAGGGCGATAGTCTCACGAAGCACCTCACGCTCGAGACCGACGACAACTGGCAACGGATCACGGCCGTCTTGCATCGGCCATGTCAGGGTGATGAAGAGGTGATCATTACGATCAGGGATCGCCATGGTCGGGAGCGACGGTGTGGTATTACTGCCGATGAAACGCTGTTCCAGTCGCCGCTGCACGACGAGGGCTGTCAGCGTTTGTCGTCGGACCGCTCTGCCGTGTACGTACGAACCGCCGATCACTGGGTGGTAGAGATCCAAGAGCAGCGATCTGATGGTCGCGTAGCAACCACCCATGTGGAGATCCACCTCTAGGCAGTTCTCAGCGTCGCCGCGGATAGATATCTACGCGTCGGCCCTCTGGGTCGACAACACGGCGCGAGCGATCGATACCACGTCCCGCTACGGAACAGCGATCTTCGGGGAATCCCAACATTTGCATCATCTCGGCAACGGCTCGTGCACGACGCTCCGAGAGTTCCGCATTGAGGGCCGCACCACCTATGGCATCGGCAAACCCGTCGATCTCCAACTGGACGTCGACTGTGTCCGCCAGCCGTCGGAAGGTTGATAGGAGGTGCTGCAAGGTTGCCTGTCCCTCCGCAGTGATCACGTCGGAACCTCGATCAAAGTAGAGCGAGGCAATCGGCAGTCCGGACGGAAACAGGTGCACGGTATCTGTGTACCACACGGTTGAGCGCAAGTCTGTGGATGCCAACTCCACCCACGCTGTGTCGTACCCACTGGCCGATACCACCAATCGGCGCGGTACTGCCGCCTCAGCAAGGGTTGCACGAATTCGACGCTCCGCCGTATCAGACACCCATGTGGAACGTCCGCTCTGCATCTGCACATCAGCAATGGCGACACCGGTAAGATCATTCACGGCTACCACGTCAAGGACAAGGTAGGGTAGGGGGCGAACGGAATCGGGAAGGGTGACCTGGTAGATACCCGGTCGATCCTCGACCGGATCCCACGAGGTAATGTAGGCCGATGTATCTCCTGGCAAGAGAGAGAAGGCTACCTCATCTTCCTGGCTATTGATACACCAGCCAAGTTGCTGCGGCTCGGTCCAATTGAACCAGTCGTTACCCTGTCGACGGCTGACATACAGATCTGCCTTGCCCCGTCGATCCGTCCGTCCGTTGCTTGCCAGATACAGTGTTCGGCTATCGGGAGCTAACCACGGAGCCCCCTCAAGACCGTCGGTATTGATTGGTATCGGCAGCCCCCCAACAGTACCATCCATCAGTGAGTAGATCACAATGTCCATCGATGAAGCCGAATCGTCTTGCTGAGCAACAAAGCATACCTCGCGATCCGCCGCCAGAAAGGCATAGTAGTTGTCACCACGTAACGGTATCGGAAGCACCTCCACCTGCGCAAACAGCTCTACAGCTGCACGCCGATGCAGGAGCGCGAAGGCTAATCGAGGCACCTGTCCGGAGGAGTCATACGGCCCCACCACCATGGCATGGAGGCCGTCTGGCGTGAAATTGAACAGGACATCAGGTTGGGCAATCCCGGGCCCGGTCAAGGGTAGACGCTGTGGTTCGTCCCAGACGACCGCCGAGCGACGCGCGGCACTCCATACCTCATCCGGGTCGGTGATACCTCCGCTGTTGTCAGGGTGAAGTTTGCGGTCTACGTACAACCGCCCATCCGGACCTAGAACCGGAATCGTGGTGGGTTGGAATCGGTTGATCGCCTCGGACAGTCGGTGCTTTTCACAGGATCCCTCTTGGGCGCTCAGAAACACAGGGACGAGCATGTATGCCAGTACGATCGGCAGGAGGTCCCGAACCACGCTTCGAATGGCCTCCCACGAGAAACCCCGGTACTGCAAGAACTGTATCAGCTTCCGCTGTCGCTCAGCCGTAGTACCCGACAGCACGCGGAGTTTCTTTTCGGCCACGGTACGGACAGCCCCTTGCACCCAACCGTCCTGATCGGTCTCTGTCAGAACTGCTGTAATCAGTTCATCAGCAATCCCTTTCGCCCGCAGCCGCCTGCGTGCATCCGACGGGGAGAGTGGCTTTTGATGATGGGCAGCTTCGATGAAGCGCTGGACGTAGGCTCGATCATCTACCAGATGAAAATCCTGAAGCCACGCAAGAACGTCGGTGATCTCTTCCGGCGTTGCTTCAAGTTTCTGTAGGTGACGCACGACCTGTTCCTCAGTACGTGGCTTGTAGGTAGCAAACCGGTACAGTTTCTGCCTCAGCACGATGCGTCGATCTTCTGCACGCAGCGTATGTTCCAGAGATGCTGTCATCTCCATACCCTTGGCCAGACCAAGACTCAAAGCAACATCTATGGGACACGCGGCAAAGAACTCGTCGTCGACATACACTGAACACCGCGACGTGTTCTTGACGTTACGTCGGATGGCCGTGATCTGAGGCACCTACCCGCTCCGTTAGGATGCCTTTGGCGCCATGTGGAGGAGCTCGCGCACGGCAACTTCAAGTTTTCCGTAGAGCTCACTGTTCTCGTTCAGGAGGCGTCGCATGCCGTCTCTACCCTGCACACGCTCGTCGCTAAAGGTGAACCACGAGCCGGACTTCGCAATCACACCATGTTCTACGGCCAGGTCGATCATATCACCCAGCTTTGAAATGCCCTCGTTGTACATGATGTCGAACTCGGCCTCCTTGAAGGGTGGCGACACCTTGTTCTTGACGACTTTTGCACGCACGCGATTACCGATGATGTCTTGGCCCTCCTTGATGACATCCTTGCGTCGGATATCAATCCGCACAGAAGCATAGAACTTCAGTGCATTACCACCAGTCGTGACTTCGGGATTGCCGTAGATCACACCAATCTTACTGCGCAGTTGATTGGTAAAGATCACCGTAGCCTTCGATCGGCCGATGGCAGCATTGAGTTTCCGCATCGCTTGGCTCATCAGTCGTGCCTGCGATCCCATTTGAGCATCACCCATGTCACCTTCGATTTCGACGCGAGGTGTAAGTGCGGCTACAGAGTCGACAACCACGACATCAATGGCACCAGAACGTACCAGTGTCTCTACGATCTCCAGTGCCTGTTCACCAAACTCCGGCTGCGACAATAACAGGTTGTTTAGGTCCACACCCAAGCGCTGAGCGTATTGCACATCGAGGGCATGCTCCGTATCGACAAACGCAGCAAGACCACCTTGCTTCTGCGCCTCGGCAATCACGTGGAGGCAGACCGTTGTCTTACCCGATGATTCGGGCCCATAGATCTCTACGATTCGACCCTTGGGGACTCCGCCAATACCAATAGCAGCATCCAACGACAGGCAGCCGGTAGAGATCGCTTCGATGTTCACCGGATTGTCGTCGGTCAGGCGCATAATCGAGCCCTTACCGAACTGCTTCTCGATCTGCTCGATGGCCATTTGAGCAGCCTTGGACTTTGCCTCTCTCATGGACGATGCGGCAGTTGCGCCGGCGGATGGCTTCTCCGTCTTGCTGTCTGTCTTGCTCATGGTATTCTCTAGTGGTGATCGGTGTTGTACACCGTGGTCCGTTCGTCAACGAATCGTGACATGCTACAGCATGCACCGCGAAAATTAGCTGTCTGCATTGCCATTGGCGGTGTGAAGTTATCAACACGGTCCGACGTCACACAGCAGACGTTCGTGGGCACGTACCATCCATGATCCATCCTGTGGAGAACCATCCAGCCGAGAACCAGAAAACGGAGCCGCGACGACGACCATTGTTTGCACTCGCCGTGTACATCGGTGCTTGGCTACTGGTGCTCTTTGGAGCAGAGGTTCCGCGCTCACTGCTCTGGAGTTTGGGTGCCGGTGCAACAATCCTCGTGGCTGTGGTATGGCGTCTACGTGGGGCGCTACCCTTGCGCAGTTACAGCAGCTTTATCGTGGCAAGTGCCATCTATGCGCAGTGCTCGTGGATCCCGTCACAAGCCCTTGACCCGCCAGAGATCCCTGCTCGCATCGAGGGGACGGTTGTCGAGTACCACGCAACGACGAATCGCTCGTGGTACGTGATTGATGGCAGCATTGACGCCGTTGGACTACCCGCCATGGCCTGCACGGTGATTGTCCAGGATGGTCGACCGCGACCCTTGTCAGCAGGTTGCCGTGTTGTCGCCACGGGGATGGTGCATCGGGGTAGGGCAGAGCAGCAGGCGTGGCTGCAAAGTCGGGCGGCGAGTGTCCTGCTGCGGATCGATCGCAGCCACCGAAACGGAGTCGTGCACGGCGTGTGGATGCTCCGACCACCTCCTGTCTGGGGAGAGTGGCTCCGCACTCCCCAGCACTGGATCCATCAGCACCTCCGTAGCTACCACGATCCCAGCACGGTGGCTCTGTTGATGGGAATGCTCTTCGGCGATCGATCCCATCTGGAGGCCGAAGACCGAGCGGCGGTGACCGTCACAGGCACGGCACACATTCTCACCGTCTCAGGCCTGCACATTGGCGTGATCACTGCTGTGCTGCTGTCGCTCCTCGGAGTGCAGGGGGCTTTCAAACGGTGGTGGCAATGGGTTCTTGTAACACTGGTGATAGGAGGATATGTGATCCTCACCGGCGCGTCACCACCCGCAGTGCGTGCGGCCATCATGGCTTCACTGGCCGGCATCGGTGTGTTACGTCAACATACAGTCGACGGTCTGAATCTTCTTGGTGCGAGTTGCCTGGTGCAATGGTGGTTGTGGCCTTGGTTGACCGTTACACCATCGTTCATCGTGAGTACGACCGTCACGGCAGCCCTGCTGTGGGGTGTACCATACTGGATGAGGGCGTTGAAGGGGCCTGCAGCACTTCGAAGTGCCGTGGCCGTCTCCTGTTCGGCCAGTGCCGGCAGTGCGCTTCCCGTAGCCATGCTGATGCAGCAGACAGCACCTCTGGGACCCATGGTGAATCTGATCGTTGTTCCACTGTGTTCGATGGCGCTCAGCATATCGGTGATCCTGGTGGCTGTTGGAGCAACTTCTCCGTGGGTGTTGCCCCGCATCCTCGCAATTGGTGGGTGGTCGGTGGAGTTCCTTTTGGCCGCGGCACTGGGGGTGATCCGTGCTGGTGCCTGGATCAGTCCGGATGGAGGTGCACCGTGGTTGGTCGGTCCGGCCATCGTGGTAGCGTGTTGGTGGTCGGCACGACGCCTTGAAGGGGAACCACGACGCGCACGATGGTTTCGTGCGCTGTTGGCCCTCCTCTTGGTAGTCGTGAGCGTGCTTGCCACGCAGCCGCGTCCGGAAACGTCCGCCGGCGTGGTTGTCCGTCGGTCATCCGGAGGAAATCAACTCATGCTGGTCCGAGCAACAGCCAACATCCAACACCGCGTCGAGCGTCGGTCGTTTGTCGTTGGACGGCAATACGGGCGTCCGGTAGTACGTTTCGTACGTTTGTCCGACACGACACGACCATGAATCACAGCGCAACACTCATTCCTGCCTTTCCCGAACTTCCTGGCGTCGTTGCTGGCCTGACCACCATGTCAGCTGGTTCACCCACCGAGGCAGTCCAGGTAGTCCGTGATGCAACGGGCGTGGGGCATCATCTTCGATGTGTGCATCAGGTTCACGGCGATCACATTGTTGGTGATGAAGCGTGGCACGAGGGAGTGCAGGCCGACGGCATCACCAGCATGCGTGCCGGTGTAGCTGTTGCGGTGCGCGTGGCCGACTGCTGTGGTATCCTGATGGTCGATCCTACGTGTGGTGTGATTGCAGCTGTGCACAGTGGCTGGAGAGGTACGGCGCAGAACATTGCTGGTGCTGCCGTAGGCCACCTCGCAACAGCCTATGGAGTGTCGCCTCAGCACCTCAGGGTGTGGCTTTCTCCCTGCGCGTCGGGAGCCAACTACCAGGTAGGGCAGGACGTCCACCGTGTGTTATCGGAGTACTGTGATCCACACCCCACCGACCCCTCCACCTGGCTGTTTGACAACATCCGGGCCATCACATGTCAACTTGCGGAGGCCGGAGTCACCCACGTCACCGCCAGCGGACTGTGTACGATCGCCGACCGCCGGTTCCATTCCTACCGACGCGATCAGGAACGATCCGGCAGGGGGCTCGCGTTTATCGCGTTACGGTAAATCCGTAGTTTTGAAGCCCTTCTCTACAACAGGATCAACCCGACTATGATGTCGATGAACAGCGCTTACGTCGATGATTTGTACTACGACTTCCTGCGCGATCCGGACTCGGTTTCTCCGGAGTGGCGAGCATTCTTCGCTACCTATACGCCGGAGCGTGCACTCGAGCCTACCTCAGTAACCGTGCGACCCCTTTCTCCGGTGCCAGCGCCAATGCCGTCGGCTGCTCCAGCACCGGAAGTCCGCCAGGGAGACGACTTGATCCCCATGTCGAGTATCGGAGCCAAGATTGCGGAAAACATGGAGCGCTCGCTCACGGTCCCTACGGCCACGAGTGTTCGGAGTGTGCCGGTCAAGGCACTGGAGGAGAATCGTCGTATTGTTAACACCTTCCTGACCAAACGACTGCTTCCCAAGTTGTCCTTCACCCACGTGCTTGCATGGGCTATCGTGAGGGCACTCAAGAAGTATCCCAACCTCAACAGTACGTATGGCGTTCACGACGGTGTACCCGTCACCGTGCGGCGTGGATCGATCAACTTTGGTCTTGCGGTGGATACCACGCGGAAGGACGGATCCAGAATCTTGCTGGTTCCGAGCATCAAGAACGCTCAGGATCTCACCTTTGCTGATTTCGTGAAAGCCTACGATGGACTCATCGGCAAGGCTCGCACGAATAAGCTCACACCAGATGACCTTACGGGGGCAACCGTCACGCTGACCAACCCCGGGATGATCGGTACGGTCATGTCGATGCCACGCCTGATGGCCGGCCAAGGAACCATTGTCGCTGCCGGAGCCATCGAATTCCCAGCCGAGTTTCAAGCGATGATGCCAGATGTGCTTACCAACCTGGCGATTTCCAAGGTGGTCACGCTCACGTCGACGTACGACCATCGCGTGATTCAAGGTGCTGAGTCTGGTGAGTTCCTGCAGTACATGCATCAGCTGCTGATTGGCGAACACCGATTCTACGACCAGATCTTTGCCGCCTACGACATTCCGTTCGAGCCGATTCGCTGGAGTGTAGAACGGGGACACAATCCGTTCATCAACGACGACCAGCCCGACCGCATCGGTAAGGCTGCACGAGTGATGCAGTTGATTCATGCCTACCGTGTACGAGGCCATGTCCTAGCCGATATCAACCCGCTCGGCCATGAAGCGTACTACTACCCTGAGCTTGACCCAGCCTACTATGGGTTGTCGATCTGGGATCTTGATCGTGAGTTCGATACTGGTGGCTTTGGTGGTACGCAGCGTGCCACGCTGCGCGATATTCTCGAGCGCCTCCGCGAGACGTACTGCGATAAGATTGGTCTCGAGTGGATGCATATCCAGGAAGCAGAGCGCCGATCATGGATTCGCGAGCAGGTGGAGAACACGCGTCTGAAACTTGAACTGAGTGCTGACCGAAAAGTTGAGACCTTCCGCAAACTCGTGCGTGCCGACCTCTTGGAAAACTTTCTGCACACGAAGTTCCTGGGCGCAAAACGATTTTCGCTCGAAGGTGGCGATGCAGCGCTGACGATTGTCGATGAGATCTTCGAGAGTGCGGCCGAGGCTAAACTTCAGGGAGCCGTCTTGGGCATGGCTCACCGTGGCCGGATCAACGTGCTTGCCACGATGATGGGGAAGCCCCTTGAAAAAGTGTTCAACGAGTTCGATGGTATCCTCGATCCAGATTCTGAGATGGGCTCTGGCGATGTAAAGTACCACATGGGTGCCAAGGGTACCTATCGATCCATTAGTGGAGAGACGCTGCCCATCGTGATGGCTCCAAATCCAAGCCACCTCGAAGCGGTGAATCCCGTGGTCGAAGGCATGGCTCGTGCGCTCATGGATGAGATGGAGGACGCCTCGTATACGACGATCCTGCCACTGCTGATTCATGGCGATGCGGCTTTTGCAGGTCAAGGTGTGGTCCCAGAAACCCTCAACCTGTCCCGACTGGAAGGGTACAAGACAGGTGGTACGATCCACCTGATCATCAACAACCAGATCGGCTTTACCACATCACCCGATGATGCCCGATCGACACCCTATGCGACCGGTGTGGCAAAGATGTTGCAGATCCCGATTCTGCACGTCAACGGGGAAGACCCCGCAGCATGTCGTGCTGCGGCCGACTTTGCCTTTGCGTATCGTCAACGGTACCAGGACGACGTCGTGATCGATATGTACTGCTACCGCAAGTACGGACATAACGAACAGGACGATCCTACAGCAACTCAACCGCTCCTGTATAAGAAGATTCGCAGCATGCGCCCTGTGCACGAACTCTACGGCGAGCGTCTTGAAAAGGAGAAGCTTCTCACACCGGAACAGCGTTCGGCCATTACAGACGCCGAGAAGGCGATCCTGAATGAAGCATTTGATCGTCGAGGAAACGCCTCACGCACACAGGAACGGTCGATTCCACCGATGTTCCAAACGATTGCAACCGCCGTTGATCATGCCACGTTGACGGAGCTCTCGAAGGCCGTTCTGGATGTTCCGGAAGACTTTAACATCCACGCCAAGGTGCACCAAGAGATTGAGAAACGACGGAAGCAGTTTGAAGCCGGAACCGTCCAATGGGGCATGGCCGAAGCGCTGGCCTTCGGATCACTCGTGCATCAGGGACGGATCGTCCGAATCACGGGCCAAGACTCCGGCCGTGGTACGTTCAACCACCGCCAGGCCGTCCAACACGACATCGTCACCAGTCGGAAGTTCGTGCCACTCAATCGTCTGGGGTCGGGTAGTCGGCGGCTGCACATCCATGATTCGTCGCTGTCGGAATATGCCGTTCTTGGATTCGAGTATGGATACGCCACCATTGTCAAGGATGGTCTCACCCTTTGGGAGGCGCAGTTTGGTGACTTTGCCAACGGTGCCCAGATTGTGATTGATCAATTCCTTGCAAGTGCCGAAGAGAAGTGGGGTCAGCGTGTCAATCTCACGTTGCTGCTACCGCACGGATATGATGGTCAGGGTCCGGAGCACTCCAGTGCACGCCTTGAGCGATTCCTGCAGCTCTGTGCTCAGGATAACATGATTGTTGCCAACTATACCACTCCGGCAAATCTGTTCCACGCGCTTCGCCGGCAAGTTCTTGCGCCATGGCGCAAGCCACTGGTGATCATGACTCCCAAGGGCTATCTACGCATCTTCGAATCCCCGGTGCAGGACCTTATTGAAGGGGGCTATCGAGAAGTGATCGACGATGGTTCCATTACGGATCGTGCTGCTGTGCGCCGCGTGGTGATCACGACCGGTAAGGTCCATCTGGAAGTCGACAAGGTGCGACGCGAGCATGAGGCTACGACCGAAACCGCTCTGGTGCGCCTTGAGCAGATCTACCCGTTCCACACGGAGATGGTTGCCAGCATCCTGTCGTCGTATCCGAATGCAACCGACGTTGTATG